>JBAZGZ010000029.1:0-11661 GCA_041652615.1 Candidatus Omnitrophota bacterium
ATTAATGAGCCAAGCAGTAGATTGATTTCTCTTGAGGCCAGAGAACATACATCGATTCTTATGAATTTATTATGCGTTTGAGGGTAATGGTAGGCAAGATAAGCGGTTTTATCCCAGAGTACGTGCAAGCGAAGTTTATTTCTGTATTCCCAGATTTCAGGGGAAGGAGTTAGCTTAAAATTATTAAGTTCTTTGGCCAGGCCGCGTTTAAACATTTCTTTTATCTGTTCTTCTTTTATTGATATTTGTTCGTTGTAATCTATATATTGGTAGGCGGAACAAATTTTATAGTGGCTGCAGCGTGGAGTTATTCGTTTGCCAGAGGGGGTAATTATCTTTACGGTTTCTGCTTCGATGTAGTTCTTTTTTTCTTTGAGCGGTTTTATTTCGACAAGTTCGCCAGGCAAGCCTTCATCAGTAAAGACTATTTTACCGTTGTAAAATGCCATGCTTTTGCCGGGGTAAACAATTTTTTCTATTTTTAGTTGCATAAGTTAAAGTTTAGTTATTTTTCTCATTATCCCACACCCAGCCTTTATATGGTTTTTAATGTAGCTGGGTGTGGGATAATTCGGCTACACATTTTTTCCAGGCAGGAAGCCTGAAAAAATGTAAGCCTCATTATACCAGAAAAGTATGTTAATTTAAGCAAGTTGCCTTATAATAATAAAAACAAGGAGCAGATAAATACGATGATTACAGATTTTTTACCGATTTCGCAGGAAGATTTAAAAAAACTCGGCTGGGAAGAGCTTGATGTTATTATTGTCAGCGGCGATGCTTACGTTGATCATCCGTCTTACGGACCTGCACTTATTGGAAGAGTTCTGGAAAGTAACGGTTTTAAGGTAGGTATTATCGCCCAGCCTAATTGGCGAAACTTAGATGATTTCAGGAAGCTAGGCCGTCCGAAACTTTTTTTTGCAATTACCTCAGGCAATACCGATTCAATGGTCGCCAATTACACCGCAAATAAACGCCCCAGAAAAAACGATGATTATTCTCCCGGAGCAAAATCCGGCCTTCGGCCTGACCGAGCGCTTATTGTCTATGCGAATAAGGTAAGAGAGGCTTACAGGGATTGTCCGATAGTCTTAGGTGGCATAGAAGCGAGCTTGCGGCGGCTAGCGCATTACGATTATTGGGACAATGATGTGCGGCGTTCGGTTCTGCTTGATGCAAAAGCCGACATACTTATTTATGGCATGGCTGAAACTCCGATAGTCACACTTGCCAAGCGCCTTAATCAAAAAGAAGATATCCGTTTAATCAACGATATCCGGGGAACCGTGGTTGTGCGCAAGGAAATAAATTTTTTAAAGGATTACCTTGAGATTCCTTCCTTTGAAGAAGTAAAAGAGGATAAGCTTAAATTTAACGCGGCATTCAAGGAAATATACTGCCAGATGAATCCGTTTAAAGCAAAAGCAATCGCTCAGAAGCATGCGGATAGATTTCTGGTTCAGCTTCCGCCGGCGTATCCATTAACAACTGAGGAATTGGATAAAATTTACGGGCTTGATTTTGTACGGAACTGGCATCCAACGTATGATAAGGCCGGAGGCATAAAAGGTTTTGAAACCGTTCGTTTTTCGATAAATTCCCACCGGGGTTGTTGTGGCAATTGCAGTTTTTGTTCGCTTTCTATGCATCAAGGCAGAATTGTGCAAAGCCGGAGCGAGGAGTCAGTGTTGAAAGAGGCAAGGCTGCTATCACAAAGAAAAGATTTCAGAGGTACAATTACCGATGTTGGCGGGCCTACGGCTAATCTTTATAAAGCGCATTGCGGGCTTTGGGAAAAGCAAGGGTTTTGCGGCACGAAAAATTGCCTGACACCGGAAAAATGCGCTAATTTAAAATTAGGATATAAAGAGAGCCTCGAACTTTATAAAAAAATATCAGAATTACCCGGGGTCAAACATGTTTTTATCGGCAGTGGCCTACGTTATGATTTATTAACCGATGATTACGCTCAAGGCTATCTTGAAAAAATTTGTCAATCGCATATCAGCGGACAGATGAAAGTTGCGCCTGAGCATGTTATTGATAAGATTCTAAAAATTATGAACAAGCCAGCTTTTTCTTCGTATGAAAAATTTCTTCACCGGCTTGGCACGGTAAACAAAAAAATCAATAAAAAAATATATTTAGTTAATTATTTTATAAGCAGTCATCCCGGCTCTAACCTAAAAGAAGCCCTGGATCTTGCTTTGTATCTTTCAAAGCATAAGATTCACCCTGAGCAGATTCAGGATTTTATGCCTTTGCCGATGACGCTCGCGGGGTGCGTCTACTATACAGGCATAAATCCGTTTACCGGAGAAGAAGTTTATAGCGCGAAAACTTTTAAAGAAAGGAAGATGCAAAGGGCGCTTATCCAGTATGACAATCCGAAGAATCGAGAGTTAATTCGAGAGGCGTTAAGGATTTTGAAGGCGGAGCATTTAATGCACAAATTTCCACGAATTAAGAATTAATGAAGGTGGAAAAAATATTAATAAATCCGTGTTAAAGGGGTAAAAATGCCAGAAAAAATATTGTATAAGGATTTATCTTACAAGCTAGTGGGATGTTGCTTTAAAGTGTACAATACCCTTGGGCCGGGGCATAAAGAAGAAGTGTATCATAAAGCTTTAATAATCGAATTTGATAAACAAGATATTAAATATTATTCAAAGAAAAAATTAAAGATTCAGTATGAAGCCGTTGAAGTTGGAATTTATGAACCAGATTTTATCATTGAGGACAAGATAATTGTTGAAATAAAATCTGTCCTGTCTATGCCAAAAGTTTTTGAATTACAGCTCTATCATTACCTTAAAGGTTCAGAATATAGGCTAGGTTATATAATTAATTTTGGTTCAGATAAGATTGATATCCGCAGAAGAATTGTTTAAAACACAAATTTATACGAATAAAAGACGAATAGCCACGAATTTATTCGTGTAAATTCGTCCCTTCTTTGTGGATATTTGTGTTCTATATTCGTGGCAATTCGTTCTTTATTCGTGGTGATTCGTGTATATATGAAGACACCCTCTCCCCCATAAAGGAGAGAGGGTCCGTGGCTTTGGCTCTTAGAAATGAGCCCTATTTAAAAAATACCATTTTTCTAATGGGTTATACAATGGTTTTAGGGGTTATTTATGAAAACGCTTACGGTATAACCCAGGCATTTCTTGGGTATTTATGAGGACGGATTAAAACGGATGGTTACGGATGTCGCGGATAAAATCATCCGTTTGAATCCGCAACAATCCGTGACATCCGTCCTTAAAAAAAGTAACGTATTCCTGGTTAATTTTTCATTGTTAAACATTTACAATTTGTAAATTTACGCTAAAATAAACAAACATGGTAAATCAAGAATTTGTAATCAGTGCAATCGGAATTGTTGCGCCGGGCGCGATAGGAAAAGAAGCATTTTGGAATTCTTTGGAAAATGGCGCGTCTGCCATATCCAAAGTAGAATCTTTTTCCACCGATAAATTTTCTGTAAATCTTGCCGGAGAAATAAAGAATTTTGATCCCAAAGTTTATCTTGGCCAGAAGGGATTAAGAAACCTCGATAGAAGCTCGCTTTTTTTGATGACCGCTGCTAAATTTGCCCTTGATGAAGCAAAACTTGAAATAACCGAGGAAAATACCGACGATATAGGTGTTTCTACCGGCACAACTTTCCCGCATTTGTCATCCATGATTCAGTTTGACCGAGAAGTTATTAATGATGGCCTTGAGTTTTCTAACCCGGCGCTGTTTCCTTCAACAGTGTTAAACGCAGCATCCTCACAGGTTTCAATCCGTTTTAACATACAGGGTTATAACGCGTCGGTAAGTACGGGTTTTACCTCAAGCTTACAGGCATTAAAATATGCGCTTGAATCACTTAATACATCTAAAGCAAAAATAGTTTTATGCGGCGCGGTTGAATCATTGACGCTTTCTTTGTATTTTGGTTTTTATAAACTGGGATATATAGCAGGGGTAAAAGGTGAAGCTTTAAGCTGTCCGTTTGATAGGCGAAGAAATGGGCCTGTGTTGGCAGAAGCAGCTGCTATGTTTTGTGTAGAAGAAGAAAAAAGTGCAAACGCGCGCAACGCGCAAATATTTGCAAAAATAAAAAGCGTTTCCTGCTATTTTGATGGATTTAGAATCGGTAAAATCCACCCTGAAGGCGAAGGCCTTGAAAAGGCAATAAAAAAAGCTCTTGATGAAGCAGGGGTTGCGCCTTCCGAGATAGACTATATTTCAAGCTGCGCGAACTCATCCCAGGATTTAGATAGTATAGAAGTTAAAGTTTTAAAAAATATATTCGGAGACAAATTGTCTAAAATACCAATAAGTTCAATAAAGTCAATGCTGGGCGAAACGCTTTCCGCATCCGGAGCATTGCAGATAGCGTCCTGTATCGGCGCAATGCAAAGAGGGGTGATCCCGCCGACGATAAATTATAAAGAAAAAGATCCGGAATGCGATATCGACTGTGTGCCAAATCACGCGCAAAAGAAGGATGTAAAAATAGCATTAGTTGTTTCTTTTGGCCCCGGAGGGTACAATTCAGCATGTATTTTGGAGAAAGTAGAGAGTAGAGGGTAGAGAGTAGAGAGATGGAAAGAAAACCAATAAAAAGTGTCGAAGACTTTGAGGTTTATCAGAAAGCAGTCAAATTGTTTGAAAACTTTTTAGAAGAAGATCTACCTATTTTACAACAAACTTTTGCAGGAAGAACATTAGCAGGTAATCAATTAAGATGTCTTGATTCTATATGTGCTAATATGGAAGAAGGGTATGAGCGTAAATCCGGTAAAGAAATAAAGAATTTTTTTAGAATATCGAAAGGTTCTTCCGGCGAGGCAAGAGGAAGATATAAAAGACTAAATAAAATATTGCTGGAACAAATAATAACTAAACGCTTAGGCTCTCTAAATGAAATTAGAGCAATGCTTGCATCTTTGGTCGAAAAATGGTCATAACTCTTTCTCTCTACTATCTACTTTCTGCTCTCTACTTATAATAAAATGAAAGACATATCAAGAAAATCCGCGCTCAGATTTATAGTTATGTTAGGCTTTGTGAGTCTCTTTGCCGACGTAACCTATGAAGGCGCGCGCAGCGTCATCGGCTCATATTTCCAGATTCTTGGCGCAAGCGCGGCCGTGGTGGGAATTTTCTCAGGCCTTGGAGAATTCATCGGTTACGCCTTAAGAATTGTTTCAGGTTATCTTAGCGATAAAACCGGCAAATACTGGACGATAACAATCATCGGTTACGCGGTTAATCTCCTGGCAGTGCCTTTGCTTGCGCTTGCCGGCCGCTGGGAAGTTGCCGCCGGCTTAATTATTATGGAGCGTATCGGAAAAGCCATCCGCTCACCCGCTCGTGACGCAATACTCTCTCACGCTACCAAGCAAGTGGGGCAAGGCTGGGGTTTTGGGATACACGAAGCCATGGATCAGATTGGCGCGCTCACCGGACCGCTTATAATTGCCGCAATCCTTTATTTTAAAGGTAGTTACAAAACCGGTTTTATAACTTTAGCTATTCCGGCTTTGCTTGCCATAACTGTTCTTATTATCGCGCGCGTTACTTATCCAAATCCGCGCGAGTTTGATCCAGTCGGAAAAAAATTAGAAGCTAAAGGTTTGCCGAGAGCTTTCTGGATTTATCTTTTGGCAATCGGTTTGATTGCCGCAGGCTACGCGGATTACCCTTTGATCGCTTATCATTTAAAAAAGCATGTCATTATCACTGATAACTGGATACCGGTATTTTACGCTATTGCCATGGCAGTTGACGCAATATCTGCGCTAGTTTGCGGAAAATATTTCGACCGCATCGGAATAAATGTGCTTATTTTTGTCGTGTTGATTTCCGCGTTCTTTGCACCATTTGTTTTCTTTGGCGGTTTTACCTACGCCCTTATCGGTATGGTTATCTGGGGTATTGGCATGGGCGCGCAGGAATCAATTATGCGCGCGCAAGTTGCGGTTATGGTTACTTCTGATAAACGCGGCTCAGCCTACGGAATATTTAACACCGGCTACGGCTTTTTCTGGTTCATCGGCAGCGCCCTCATGGGAATTCTCTACGACAAAAGTATCTTCCTCCTCGTTGCTTTCTCCGTGATTGCTCAACTTGCCGCGATACCGGTGTTAGTGTGGGCGAGGAAGAAATTACGTTAAAAGAGCTACCGCTTTATTTTTTAATAAGGAATTTCTAATGATAAAAAAACAAAAATTTGATAATTTTAAATTCAAAAAATTTCACGTTTCATATAACATTCAAGAGCTCGATAAGATTAAGCCATTACCTAATGATTGCAACGTTATTGTTAAAATAAATTTACCCTATTGCTTACACATTCCGAATGGGGATTGCTATGGAATAACATTAAAACAAGGCGAACCAATGGTACTAGCTTCTTTTTATAAGCACTGGACAGATAAGGCAAAGGATTCCGATAATACAGATTTACAATTGGAAGATGGTATACAGTTTTTGGGCAAAAATGAAATTACCCCTGATAGTTTTCCTACTTCTAGGAAATCGCCTATCTTGGAGATAGAGGGAAAGAACATAGAGAAAGTTTGCGATATTTCGGGATATTTCCGTTATAGTGAGATACATCTGATTTTTAAATCAGAATATAACGGAGATCCTAAGTCAGATGAGGCTAGTTTTCAAAAAGAGTTAGAAGATATTTTTGAATTAAGTGAAAAAGTTATTGATAGAATTTTAGATACTTACCGTTATATAACTAGAGAAGAATATATACAGTCATTAGGCTATATCGACATTACGGAAATATACTTTCAAAATATAAATTATGGTCTTTATTTTTCTTATGGATGGGGTTTTGGTATCGAAGCTGCTAAAATGAATCGAGCAAAAATTGAAACAAAGGAAATTGCAAAAATGTTGGGTTCTGGATTCTTGCCACCGACGCATGAAATTTTATGGTTAAATGCGGAGTGGGCTTACTTAAGAAAGCAATTCAGAGTAGCTATGATGGAATCTGCTTTGTCAATGGAGGTATTGCTAGAAAAAGCGCTAACCCGTTTATTTAAAAAGCAAGGAAAGACGCCAGAAGAAATTACTTCTTTGTTAAGCAAAGAGTATAATTGGAAAACGGAGAAGAGGTTGAGTGATGTGTTATTACAAGCAACAGGGAATAACTCTCTTAAAAAAGATAACCTTGTTTTGTGGGAAGATTGGAAAAAAGATGCCAATAAGAAAAGAAATGATGTGTTACATAAAAACTATGATATAAAAGCCAATGAAATTGATAAGGTAATGAAAATATACAGTGATATTATTGAATATCTTGAAACAATTCTTAGGGCGAATCCGAAGTAGACTTACAATGGTTTATTAAAACCCATTACCCCGCCTCACGAAGATGCGCCAAAATTCTTTCCGCCCTTGGCACTCTGACACTTGATACTTTGACACCCTGACACCTTGACACTTCTTTAAACCCATCCCACCGCGTAGGTGGGCGGAAGAAGCTCTTAGCCCGCAGCTCATACTAACTTGAAATCGCAATTTGCGATTTCAAGATCCTGCAAATTATTTCAAAAATTTTGAAAGTAAATTACCCCCTGTAACGTCTATTATATAAAGGGATAAAACTTGAGGTCGCAATTTGCGACTTCAAGTTAAGTTTAGCTGGGAGCTAAACAACTTATAAAAAATATTGACAGTGGAGGATAAGTTGATACAATTGTATATACAATTTAAAGAGTTCAGGTGGAACCAGTTAAAAAGCAAAAGGCTTAAAAGGACTAGAGGAGTTTCTTTTGAGGAGATTATTGAATCTAAGTTAATAGACATACTAAAACATCCGCATAGAGAAAACCAACAGATTCTGATTTGTGAACATAAGGGTTATTTGTGGGCAGTGCCCTACGTTATCGAGGATAATATAATTTTTTTAAAAACAATATACCCAAGCAGAAAGTTGATGAAAATTTATAAGAAGGAGCGCCGTCATGAGAAAAATTAAATTAACAAGGGCAGAGAAGAGCATTGAAGAAAGTCTGGAGCAATTCGTTCCGGTCGATAAAAATGAATATGAGCAAATTGTGCAGGCTATTGCATCTCGCCGGAAAGACGCTGTCCTAAATATTCGGGTTAACCGCAATGATTTAAAAAGTATAAAGCATAAGGCCAATAAACTCGGCATTAAGTACCAAACTTTTATTTCCGAAATTCTACATAGAGTGGCAGAGGTATAACCATTTTTCCACCTCGTAGGTGGAACGCGGTTAAACCCATCCCACCGCGTAGGTGGGCTTTTTGGTCATTTACGCTATTACTTTAATACTCATTATCCCGCCTCACAGCTACTAATATTTTAAAGCTCATTACCCCGAAGTGCCTGTATACTCAAAAAATTTCTCACAAGAGTACTTGTTCGATATTTTTTGAGAGCACTTCGGGGTAATTCACACTGTCATTTTTCCTTCGCCACACGCCTGCCCTTCGGGCAGTCAGGGCTCGGAAAAATGATGTGTTCATTAAATTTGAAAGAAAATCGCCTCCTGTAACGTCTATTATATAAAGGGATAAACTTGAGGTTGCAAAATGCAACCTCAAGATAGGGGAATCGCATAAGTTGCATTGGCCAGAATTTAGTATGTATAATTATATTGACAAATAGCCATATATATGTTACATTTTAATCTGGATAGGCAATTTGGAAGTTTTGTTTGGAGCGTTGATAAAGAGTCGGCAAATATTAATAAGCATGGTGTCGACTTTATTACGGCAGCAAGGGCATTCCAGGACGTCAACAGAAAGATTTATATAGATTCTAAACATTCAAGGGAGGAAGAGAGGTTTTTCTGTATCGGCAAGATAGGAAATAAAATTTTGACGGTACGTTTTGTTTATCGTGCAAATAAAATCAGAATAATTGGCGCAGGATATTGGAGGAAAGGAAGGAGGTACTATCATGAAAAAGAGAGCAGTTGGTTCAAGCATGCCTATCGGAAAATTAAAACAAATTAAAGACTTCCTTCCGTCTCCGGCTGATTTAGCTATTCCTGACGAGACCAAGAAAATTACGATATCCCTTAAGAAGTCAAGCGTAAACTTTTTTAAACGTCAGGCAACCCGCTATCACACAAAATACCAAAGAATGATCCGCGAATTGCTTGATAGGTATGCGGAGCAATATTCTGAAAGCAGAAACTAGCCCAATTCCAACCATCACCATCCCACTCGCTCGCTTCGTTCGCTCGGGGATAATTCGACTAGGCTATTTTTTAGACAGGAAGTCTAAAAAATAGCAAGTCTCATTACCAAACAAAAGTAATGAACAATGATAATTTGTTAGGTAAATATTTGCTTGCATTTCTTTACCAAACATTATATAATTTATATAGATAAAAGTTTGGTAAAAAAATGGGGGGTATATGGGAGTTATTAAAGGTGTACTTAAAGAGGAATTACAGAATTCGCTTGATATGCTTAAAGGTTATCAAGGGGAGATTGACAAAGTAAAGGGGTGTTTAGTAAAGAAGAAAATAGGTAAAAAGTACTATTTTTATATTGCCAAGCGAATAAATAAAAAAGTAAAATTCATTTATGAAGGGCCAAAATCTGACGAATTAATGAAAAAGTATAAAGATCAGCGGGAAAAGTTAGAAAAATATAAACAGTTAAAGTCACAGGCCAAGGGACAAGTTAAATTCTTAAGGAGAGCTTTACGTGGAAAAGAAGCAGTATGATTTGTGCCTTGAAATCTTGCGAAGGTTTCATAAGGAAGGCATTCTGGATAATTTTGTTCTCATCGGAAGCTGGTGCGTATTTTTTTATAAAGATTATTTTTCTGCCAGCCGATATATAGACCATATTGCTTTAAGAACAAGGGATATAGATTTTCTCATCGGTACGCCAAATAAAATTAAAAAAGAAGTTGATGTTCCTGCTTTGCTTAAAGATTTAGGTTTTATCGTTATCTTTAAGGGAGAGAAAGGTTATGTAAAACTTGATCATCCGGATCTTATATTAGAATTTTTAGTTCCGGAAAGAGGAAGAGGCATTGATGGCCCATACAAAATACCGGCGTTGAGCATAAACGCTACAGCTTTAAGATTTCTTGATTTTTTGTTAACTAACACCATAAAAGTAAAGGTTGAAAATTTTTATTTAACTTTGCCTCATCCGGCTAATTTTGCCCTACATAAATTAATAATTTTTCAGCGAAGAGCAAAAGAAGACAAGGCACTAAAAGATAAAAATACCGCAATCGCAGTATTGAAAGCATTGGTAGATAAGGATGAAACAAATACTATTAAGAGTGTTTTTAGTTCCGTCCATCGTAAATGGCAGAACAAAATAATAAAAGGATTAGAAGGAAGCGAAGAGATAAAGATTTTAGAGATTTTGCAAAAAGCGAGGCATTAACCATTTTCCATCCCGGAGGTGGAACCTACTAACCTAACAACATAATAACCTAACAACTAATATAATATTGACATTTAGTAATTATATAGTATTTTAGAAAGATAAATATTTGCAAGTAGAGAGTAGAGGGTAGAGAGTAGAGAGATGGAAAAAACCAGGATTTATAAAGATTTTAAAATCTTTGGTTAAAAAATGGTAATAATTCTTTCTCTCTACCCTCTACTTGCTACTCTCTACTCTTAAAAAAATATGAAGATAATAGTCTGCATAAAACAAGTTCCGGATACGACTGAAGTCAGGATAAATCCTGAGACCAATACACTTATTCGCGAAGGGGTTGCTTCAATAATTAACCCTTTTGATATGTATGCTATTGAAGAGGCAATACAGTTAAAAGAGAAATTCGGCGGGGAAACTATTGTTATCACTATGGGCCCGCCGCAGGCAGACCTGGCTCTTCGTGAAGCGCTCTCAATGGGTATTGACCATGCAATCTTACTTTCCGACCGGGCTTTTGCCGGCTCAGATACCTGGGCAACAAGTTATGTGCTTGCCAAAGCTATAGAAAAAATCGGTTCATACGATCTGGTTATTTGCGGAAAGCAGGCTTCAGACGGAGATACCGCTCAAGTCGGCCCTGGTATTGCTACCCACATAAACCTTCCCCAGGCTACCTATATAAGAAAAGTTGATAATGTTGATTTAGAGAAAAAAGTCATTCGCCTTGAAAGATTACTTGAAGATGGCTATGAAGTCCTGGATGTTTCAATGCCGCTGCTTATCACTGTGGTAAAAGAAATAAATAACCCGCGTCTTCCATCGCTACGCGGAAAGATGCGGGCAAGGAGCCAGGTAATTGCAAAGTGGACGCATGAAGATCTTGGTTTAAAAGAAGAAAGTTTAGGCTTAAAAGGCTCACCGACACAAGTGGTTAAAATTTTCACCCCGCCGCCGCGCGAAAAAGGGATGATCATGCACGAAGAGCCTGAAGCAATGGTTGAGAAGTTAGTCGGAGAGATTAAGAAACATCTTATTTGAGGAAGTAGAGAGTAGAGGGTAGAGAGTAGAAAGATGGAAAGAAAATCAGAAATTTTTAAAGACTTTAAAATCTTTAATCAAATAATGGTAATAATTCTTTCTCTCTACTCTCTACTTGCTACTCTCTACTCTTAATAAAAATGAGCGATTCAATAAAAGTAATACTCGAAAAATGTATCGGCTGCAGTTTATGTGTAAAGTCCTGCCCAT
>JBAZGZ010000030.1:0-11444 GCA_041652615.1 Candidatus Omnitrophota bacterium
CTAGATTTTGTGTGCCGGACAGCGTTAGAGCAGTAAAAAAAGACAAACAGCTGCTGACTACTAATACTAAACCGTAATAGCAAATTAAATGATAGAAAATGCTTAAAAAACTACTTTCGTATTTCTTTTTATCATTCAATTCTGGTTGTGGATGCGTACGGGTGTTTATAAAACCAGCACCTATTCCAACCAGTGCCCAGGAAAAACACCATCTTATTGTCTCTTGGCTAAAAATTTTAATAAAAATATCTACTGGTTTAAAGAATATAAATAAAAATATTAGTCCTGCAATAAAACAAATCCATCCCATTATCTCTCTTGCTGAATTTTTTATTGGATTTTTCGTGTTGTTATTGTCACTCATCTTTCTACTCTCTACTTGCTACTCTCTACTTGCTACTCTCTACTTGCTACTCTCTACTTGCTACTCTCTACTTTTTTTAAAGTGGATGAAATTTATTATGCTCTCTTTCCAAATCTTCAATGCGTTTTTCTAAACGATGCAAAACCTCTATAACCGGATCAGGTAATTTATTATGGTCCAAGGCTACGCCGCTTACATGCTTAGGTTCGCGTTCAATCATCACTCTGCCTGGCACGCCAACAACCGTAGCACCTTCCGGAACATCACTTATAACCACTGAACCCGCGCCCACTCTTGCCTCATTGCCCACTTTTATAGGACCCAAAAGTATTGCTCCTGAACCTATAACAACTTCATTCCCTATAGTGGGGTGGCGTTTATGCTTCTCAAGAGATACCCCTCCAAGCACAACACCCTGGTATATTAAAACATCGTCACCTATTTCTGAAGTTTCACCGATAACCACGCCCATGCCATGGTCTATAAAAAACCTTCTACCGATTTGAGCGCCTGGATGGATCTCTATTCCGGTAAGAAATCTTACAGCCTGTGAAATAATACGCGCTTCAATCTTAAAACCCTTGTTCCAGAAAAAATGATTAAAACGATAAAACCAGATAGCGTGAAGTCCGGAATAGCATAATATTACCTCCATCCAGCTGCGGGCAGCAGGATCCTCACGAAATACCGTCTCAATATCTTCCTTGAAACGCTTAATAATATTCATTTGGGTTATTAGGTTATTATGTTGATAGATTGGAGGTTTATAGGTTGATAGGTAAAAAAACAGAAAAATACCATATGACCAGGTATCTTTTTAACCTAAAAACCTAATAACATATCAACCTATAAACCTATCCACGGCAAGGCTTTCTACCCTTGTTTTTCTTACGACGCCTACGCCAGGATAGCTTTTTTCTTCTTGATCTTCTTGACATAATGTTTTAAGGATAATAGATATTGAGGGAAATGTCAATAGGGTTAGTTGAGATGCTGAGGAATAATTAGGTTTTTATCTTGCTAAATTATCTGGCAAAACAAGGCGGCAAAGTTTTTCCGGATTTTCCTTAACCTAACAACCTATTAATCAGAGAACCTAACCAAAAGGTGAGTTTTCAATTTATTGAAAGCAAAAGCGCGATGGCTGATTTTATTTTTTACTGCAGATGGCAGCTGAGCGATAGTTTTTTTATATTTAGGTAAGCAAACCCCGCTAGAAAGCTTTTTTCTAACGGGGCAAAATATAGGGTCATAACCAAAACCATTTTTACCTTTTATCTCTTTATTTATAAAACCATTTACTCTACCGTCTATCTTTTTTATTAGTTTCCCGTTCTTCATCAATACCAAACAACAAAGAAAATACGCTTGCCTCTCTTTCTGCTTTACGCCTTCCAATTGTTTAATAATCTTTAAATTATTTTTTAAATAAGTCCAGTTTTTTCCTGAATATCGTTTGGAATAAACTCCGGGCCTGCCATTTAAATATTTTACTACCAAACCGGAATCTTCGCCGACAATCAGATCCTCCTTGTAAATTTTAGAAACCGGTAAAGTTTTCTTTACAGCATTGGCGAAAAATGTTTTACCATTTTCCTGAATATTAAATTTTGTTTCCAGTTCATTAAGCGATATTATTTTTATGCCGACACCGGAAAGAATGTGCCGTATCTCTTTTAACTTTGATTTGTTTTGGGTAGCTACGATAAGTTTCATTTTTTATACCACGGATGCAGGCGGACGTAGATTAATCCGTTGGAACCGTAACAATCCGTAACATCCGTTCATAATATTTTTATTTTTTTTTATTATCTAAAGACAAAATAAATCTGATAAATCTTATTGTATCAACAAAGGGATGAATCCGGCTTTTTTGATTTTTAGAATAAATACTTTGTATGGGTATGCTTTTTATCACAAAACCCGCCCTTGCGGCCTTAATCAATATTTCTGATTCAACCTCAAATTTTTTTGTTTTGAACTGCACAGTTTTTAAGACATTTCTGCTTATCAGGCGAAAACCGCATTGAGTATCCGGAATTTTTTGTTTAGCCACCCTTGAAATAAACCATGACATAAATTTATTAGTTAGAACGCGGACCTTAGGCATATGTAGTGGATTATCCATGCGATTGCCGACCACAAAATTTTCTTTACTCTCGGCTTCTTTTAGAAAATTCTCTATATCAGACGCAAGATGCTGGCCGTCAGCATCCATAGTAACTATATAGTCAAAATTTTCTTTTTCAAGAAGGTAATCGATAGCTTTTCTCAAAGACATACCCTTGCCACGATTTTCTTCGTTCTTTATTACGATATCAGCCACTTTGCCCGCTACCAAGTATGTAGCGTCGCTTGAACCATCATCAATAACCAGAATCTTTACGGGGTTCTTTTTAACCTCAAGCAGCACTTTTTCCAAAAGCTGCGCTTCATTGTATGCCGGAATTACCATCCAAATCTTCATAATAATTTATAATTTAACCCACGTATTCGTAGGGAACGGTCGCGACCGTTCCCTACTTTGTATTCAGATATTCGCGTTTATAACCAATATGGTTGGAACAAGTACCATTGTTCCGGATATAACCGGATATATTTTTGTAAAATATCCGAATATTTTTTTACGATTTCCTCATCAGTTTGCGCTTTATCCGTGTAAATCGGCGATTCAAATACAAGCCGGTAAAATTTCCTTTTTTCCCGCACAAGAAAAGCCGGGATAATGCAGGCGCCAGTTTTGCGGGCAAAAAAAGCCGGACCGCGCGGAAGCACGACTTCCCTAGAAAACATTTTTATTTTTATGCCTGCGCCTAAAAAATCCCTGTCTCCAAGGAATGCCACAAAGCCGCCATTTTTAAGCAAAGAAAAACACTTTCTAGTCGCAACACCTGCAGGAATAATTTTTATACCTACAGATTTACGCTGTCCATTAAAGAATTTATTAATACGGCCATCTTTATGCGCGAGCGCAACCGCATAAAAATTATATCCAAGCAACGAAGTTACCGCCCCCGCCAATTCATAATTACCGATATGGGCAGTATTAGCGATCATGCCCTTCTTACTGGAAAACGCTTTATCTAAATGATCCAGTCCGGTTACGGTTACATATTTATCTATAAAACTCTTATCTAAACGGCTCGAACGGAAAAAGTCTACCAGGTAATAAGCAAAATTAATAAATATTTTCTTAGCGCATTCTTTTCTTTTATGGCTATTCGTAATTACAGGTAAAAGATTACCGAGAACGATTTCCCTGTCTTTTTTCGCAAGATAATAATGTACAGTTGCCAAAACTCGAGCCAGCGCGTAACAAACATTGCGGGGTAAAGTCAAACAAAGTGATTTGGCGAAAACATATAAATAATACATCAGTTGACTGCTTTAATTATTAACTCGGCTATATCCAAAGAAGAGTTTGCCGCGGCGATACTTTTGGCTTTTCCCCTTAAAGAATCCAGGTTCTCTTTGTTGCCAAAAAGCATACTCACAGAAGCGCATATCGCGGATGGATCGTCTGCCCGCAGAATCGCTCCCTTTTTTAAAAGATAGATGACATTACGCTCCTCCTGGCCCGGTATAGGGTTAGTTATGATTGCAGCCAAGCCTTTAGCGAGCGCCTCTGAAATAGTAATACCTCCGCCCTTGGTAATAATTACGTCAGCACAATCCATAAGCTTATCCACAAACTCCACATAATTAAAACAAAATAATGGCTTTTTAAAACCGGCTTTATTGTTATTAAACCAGTTATAAAGTTTTTCATTCTTGCCGCACACGACTATAATTTGAAAGTCAGAATCCAAACCATCAAGGCTTTGCGCTATTTTCTCTATAGGGCCAAGCCCCAAACCTCCGCCCATCAGTAGTATAGTTTTTAGATCTTTACGAAAACCAAACTCGTTTATACTATCGGATTTTTGATATGATTTTAAAAATTTTATGGATATAGGTATCCCCAGTATTTCTATCTTATCTTCCGGTATGCCGCTTTCTTGCAAAACACTTTTAGCCTCTTGTGATGCAACTACATATTTATCAACCAGATGATGTATCCAGAAACCATGCGGATGATAATCCGTAACAACCGCGATTAACGGTATTTTTGAATTAAAATTTTCTTTAAAATCTGCGATTAGCCCGCAGGGAAAAGCCTGCGTTGCCACGAAACAATCCGGTGAATTTTTTTTTATAAACTTGCCAAGGCTTTTGAATGTGTGGTGGCTTACAAACCTCCTGCAGGGATTCAGTCTTCTGATTATTTTTTTCCTATCATAAACCTTACCCCAGAGAAACGGCAAATAACTTATGAGTTTAGTATATAGAAAATCCACTATCTTTTCGGTGCGGGGATAAAAATAACCAAAACCATTGATATTGGAAACGTTAAGAGATGGATCTTTATACAGTAATGCCTCTCTTATATTTTTTGCGGCCTTACTGTGACCTCCAAATTCAGAAATATAGAATATAATTATATTTTTCATTGTTAGCTTTTTTAGCTTATCCTGTTGCTTTCGTATCCAGACACAAGAGCGATCTTTTTTCAGTCAAATCGGTAAATTTTACTCTATTATCATACATTTTCAAAAACGCGTCTACCACGCAAGGCATAAACTGGCTCCCTCGCGCTTTTTTTATTTTTCTCACGGCCTCTTCGGCACTTATCGCCTTTCGGTACGGCCGGTCTGAAACAAGCGCGTCAAAAGTATCCGCCAATGATATTATTGAAGCGATAAGCGGGATTTTTTTGCCTTTAAGATGAAAAGGGTATCCTGTTCCATCGTATTTTTCGTGATGATATTTAACCCCTTCCAAAGCCTGACAGAGCTCTTCAATATGCCCAAGAATATTTGCTCCAATCACCGGATGCTGCATAATAACTTTTCTTTCGGCTGTGTTAAGTGATTTATTTTTATTAAGAATATTCTCAGGTATGCCGATTTTACCTATATCATGAAAAAGAGCCGCGATTCTTAAATTCTCAAAAAATTTATCCCAGTGTTCTACTTTTTTTGATTTACGTAAAATTATGGCAATGGCGAGCGAATAATCCGCCACGCGCTCCGTATGGCCTATTGTATATTTGTCTTTAGCTTCAATGCTGGAGGCAAGAGCAGAGATTGTTTGCAGTAGTAACCGCTTATTACGATCAATCTGGCGATTTAAATCTTCTATTAACCAGGCATTTTTAAGGGCCATCACAACATCAGAGGCAAGAACAGACAAGAACCTCAGCTCATCATCGTTTAATTTTTTTTTGTTAATTTTCTCGCCAAGAAATAAAATCCCAACCAGATCATCTCTAAAAAATCCCGGTATACAGGCTTTCGCCTGGTAGAATGAAAGATTGGACTTTACACCCTCAAGGATGTTTTTAATTTTTACATTATTTTTTCCGGCGGAAGCTTTGGAATATTTCAGAATTTTATCCCACAGGATATGTTCTTTTGTAAAATTTATACTTTTATCCGTAAAATAACGGACAAGAGGGTTGTCTCTTTTAATCTTGACAAACCCCTGAGGTATCTTGAAATTATAATGCCCACGCGATACTTTTACGACATACTCGTCCTTATATTTATCATAAATGAATATCCCCGCATGTTTAACTTTAAGGCTCTGGATTATGGTTCGTAAAATTATTCTGACTAAAGTATCCGCGCGATGTATTAGAATAGTCTGGCGGGCGGCAGTTGCAAGTTTCTTTTGATATTCTGTTTTCATTAAAAATATAATTTAATTTACGAAAAAAAAGAGAAATTCTATAAAATATAATTTTCAATTTTTCTGCTTAACTCAAGCAAATCTAAAGGCTTCGTAATATAATCGATTGCCCCATATTTTTTTGCTGATTTTAGAGAATCATTATCGGTTTTACCTGTAATCATAATTACTTTTGCTTCGGAATTATTTTTCTTAAGCTGCCTTAAGATCTCTATGCCGTCGCACTCCGGCATCTCAATATCTAGAAAAATATAGTCCGGATTATCTTCTTTGTGCTTTTTAAAAACCTCTTGAGCATTTTTTGCCTTAGCTGCATCAACACCGAAACGCCGTAAAAAACTGCACAAAAAATCGGCTATCTCTTCCTCATCGTCTACCACAAGAACTTTTTTTCGTGTTTTATGAACCATTTTTATGCTGGCTGTCAAAGGCTGCGTTACATTTGTATAAATATATCATATTTACCAGATAGGGTAAATGTTTATTCTGGAAACACGGATGGTCGTAAATTTCTATTTTACTCCGTATTCGTAGGGAACGGTCGCGACCGTTCCCTACTTTGTATCCATTCGCAGGTATTCGCGTTTGCTGGTTTCTAAATTAAAGAAAGATATTCCTTTCCTTCGGTCAAGGGGCTTAAAAACTTTTCAATTGTTATTGTCTTGTTTTCTTTAAGATTTAGAAGCCGGCGCTCGGTATCAGGTGAAACGATTTCCACTATAGGATTAAATATATCATCTTGGTTCTGCTCTCTTACTATTGCTATATTATTGTTACTTAAAAGTAGGATTGTCCCCAAGGGCCACACACCGAAAATTTGAAAAAATTTGTCTAAAAGCTGGGGATGGAACAAGCCGCCTTTTTCTCTATTCATCAATTCATATATCATGTTGGGTGGATAATCTCTCTTGTAAGACCTTCTCTGGGTAAGAGCGTCATAAACATCACATATAGAGACGATAAGCGAACTTGCATGCGGAGCTTGATTAAAACGCAACTTCGGGTAACCTTTTAAATCGTAACGCAGATGATGCTCAAACGCCACAACCGGAGCAATAACACCAAGACTGTCAGAATATTCTAGAAGAATTTGCGCTCCAAGAATGGTGTGGCTCTTCATCGCGGCAAATTCACCCGTGGAAAGCTTATCCGGTTTTTTAATTATTTTACGGGAAATAAATATCTTTCCGATATCATGGAAAAGCGCTGCAGTCGCAATATCAAGGAAATCTTCCTTTGTATACCCCAACTTCCAGGAAAAATACATGGCAAGAATGGAAACATTCACGAGGTGCGCGAAAGTAACCTCATCATAACGTTTCAAGGCAGTCAATTTCAAAAATTCTTGATACCTGGAAAATAGACCATCCAAAACGTTTATTAGCGTAAATTTCAAATCTAGACTCTCTATCTTATGGCCCTCTATCATGTCCTCTATGGAATTCGACAATTTCGACAATGACTCATCGTAGTGCAAGCGATAAGCTTCGCTCTCATCCGGCTTTTCTTTTGCCTCCGAAGAAACATTTATTTTTCCAATAATTATGTTTTTTAAACGCAGCAATGAAAAATACGCCATTGGATCCCCGGAAATTTCGTCTTTTGACATTCCCAGGAATTCTATAAATTTATTGAATTCATCTTTTTCTATACCTCGGCTAAAAACAACGCGTTCAATCCCCTTTTCTTTAAAAATATTTATGGCAGCTTTTATTTTTTTACTGAGATCAAAGAATATTTCCCTTTCATAAGCAAGCTCATCGCCAATTATTCCGATTGTAAGTTCTGAATTTTGCTGCAGAATATCTTTAATGGATATAAGAGCAACGCTTGAAGCTTCTTCAAATTTAGGGTGCTTGGTTGTGTAGATGCGCGCTACCTGCAAAGACACAACAAGCTCTTTCAAATATTTTTCAATTTTTTCTATCATACCACCTCGCTAAAGCTCTTATCGCCGCGTTTTTTAAATCATTTTTCCAGAAAACTTTTATCTTCGAAAATTTTGTTAAATAATCGCTTGCCTCCTTGATACCGCACTCTGCAACAATGTTTATATTTTCCTCGATAATCTTATTATTAAACCCAAGAAAATTATTGATAAGCAGTAATGCTTTCAGGGCTTTTACGCAGGAAGAATTATTTTTTGCCAATAAGACTAAAGCCTGTTTTCTCAAAAAAATATCCTCTTTGCTTAAAACCGACACAAGAAAATCTTCATCGGCATATGATAGATTTTGCATTATTTTTAAAATCTCTGCCTTTAAAAACTGGTTTGCAAATTGAAAAATAAAGATGAGTAAGGTGCTGGCATCCGGAGTATCTATACTTTTCAGGTCATCAACAATTCTTTTCAAAAATACCGGATTAGACTGACTCTCTCTTATTCTCTTACATAGATTATCCGTTTCCTTGGAAAAAAATTTCAAGAAGAGCCTTAAGGTATTCGTGTTTAACCCGTTTTCGCTGAATATCCTGTCGAAATAGAAATCTTTGTTAAGCGTTGTTTTCTGCAAAAAGATATCGAAAGACCTTATATCGTTCGCATCCGATAAAAGCTTTTCTTCCAAAAAATTAGCGATCTGGTTATGTAATCCTTGAGCAAGCTGCTCCTGCCCGGAAAGAGAATGTTTCTTCCCCTCTAAAACTTTCACTAAACACTCAATGAATTCTGCATCCTTATCGGATATCGCTCTTGCCGATTCATTCATAATTTTATCTGCAATCTGGTTAAATTCATTTTCAGTATTTTCCAATTCAAACAGATTAAGCAGCATAAACCTATAGTTACGATAAAGCCTACTCCGGTCAAGCACGACGCCCTGCTCTCCGGCTGCTTTTTCGATAACTGCCGAAAGAGCTTGCCGATAAATCGCAGAAACAAGCGGATTAGTTATCCCGGAGAATAAGTCTTTTATCCTTCTTATATTTTTTGCGTCTACCCTGGGATCACGGTTTATTTTTTCTTTTAAAGAAATAGCGATGTTTTCATGATGCTTTTCCCCTATAAGCATAGAGAATAACTGCATGCTTTGCACGTCAAAATTTTCATTAGCTAGCAATTCATCAAGCAATACGCCACACGCATCATTTTCGCTTAAATGTTTTACGATTTCTTTTATACGTTCAACATTTTTTTCCGAAGTCAGCGTTTTACTTCTCAAAACCATTTTTAAAGACTCTTTACTGCACTCTCCAAGCTTTGGACTATTTTCCCGGCTAAGATATTCAAAAAAATTATTCATCGCCTTCAGTAAATCATCGTTTTGTGATAGATCGTCGCTGTTTATTTTTTGCAAAATACCACCAAAGTTTTCGCTAAGCTCTTCAACTGCTTTCTGATTATTCTCCTTGACCGCTTTATTCAATAAATACGCCCAAACATCCTTGCTTTCGTCATCCACTATACCCCCGGACCTTAACAAAGAATAATAGTCTAGCTCTTCCACTGACATATTAGCGACACCCTCACTTTTTAGAATAGACGACAGTCCGCCTCCTTTTATTAAATCAATAGAAGGCAGCGTTACTTTGGTTATAAATATATTTAACTCTAAAGTGGAAAGGCCTTTTTGAAACTCTATTGCCTTTATCTTGCGGCGATGCAGATATTGCGCAAGGTCCTCATACAATGTTTTTTTTTCGAAAATTTTTTCTGAAACTGATAAAAAAAGTGGGGCAATGCCCACCTTAAGCGGAGAGGAAAACTCGAACACAGCGTAAGTTTTTTCTTTCAAATTTTCTATTGAGGCGAGAAAAACAGGATGGTTTTTAAAATAGACTGTACTATTATTTAAAGCGATCCTTAGGCTTTTAAAAAATTCTTCAAATGCTCTTTCCTTTTCCAGTGGAGCCTCCCCCTCGGCCTAAAGCCAAGAGATTTTTGCGAGGGATCAAAAATATTCTTTATACACGTTCATGATACGATTTAAAAATGAATCTCTACCTATATAATCATTATCGAAAAATCTTGATACGCCATAGCTTAAAACGCCAAAAGACTTTGAAATACTCTTTGCGCCAGCCGTTACCCCCACAGTATGCGGCAAAATTTCTTTAACAAAATCACAAAACCCCTCTTTTTCATTCAATCGTCCGGTAAAATAAATAGCATAATCTGATTTCAGTAATCCACCCATGCCTTCTATTATTTGGTTAATAACATTTTTTATATAATCTTTTACAAAAGAAGTTGCCGCTTGTGTACTTAAATTTATATAGCTTTCGTCACTTTTTATGCTCACCTCTTTTGAATAAGAAAGTTCCCTGAAAGAAATATAACGGTTAAAAACTTCCCTGGCAAGGGTTTTCGGAAGGAGAATTTTTTTCTCCAACTCCTCGAATATCTGCTTTAAGCCAAAATTTGATTCTCTTACGGATAGAATTTTTTTATTTTTTATTGCAATCGCTAATGTTTTGTCATAAGCCACATCAATAACAATACAGGAATCGCTCACAGAATCAAGGCTCGTAAAAACTGAGGCTATCGCGCTTACCGCCGGATATACCAGCCCCCCAAAACTTCTTTCCAAATTATCAAATACATCTTCTATGTCCTTACGAAACTTATCTTTTATCCACACCAGGACCGAGCTTATCTTTATTTTCTTTGCGATAATACCCAATGGAGGCTTATCGTAAACATTCCCTTCAATTTCATAATTTAAAATAAAATTATGGATACAAAAATCATCCCAGTCAAGGTAAGTATCCTGAAGATATTTTTTTGCAAGATTAATATCGCTTTGCGCGATCTTCTTCCTTTTGGCTAAAGGCACAGTCGCCGAAAAAGTTTCCTGTTTACAGGCGTCCCATGGCAGGTTAACAAAAATCTTTTCAACCGTAAGCGAAAGCGCTTTTTCTTTTTCGCATATTTTCTGATTTATCGCATTGCCATTCTCTTGCAAAAGCTCTAAAAAAGTCTTATCGACAGATGTAACGTCAAGACTTGACTCCTGTAAAAACACCGGGCTGGATCCTTTCAAGTGCCCCAAGGAAATATAAATCTTGTCCTTGTCTATATCTAAACCACACATCCCCTTCATTCTTGGTACCCCACATATGCCTTCTTATGCCTTAAATCTATGTATTCTACGGAAAATATACTACCATTAAGTTTTTCGTTTAAAAGCTTTTCCAATATATAAAGTTTTCTCCGGAAATCATCGCTGCCAATAATTATATGCGTATTATTTATCGTAAAATAACACGCATCCGGAAAAGTTACGTTTATTGTCTTTATGAAAAACCTGCCAAGAAACTTGTGTTCTCTTAACTCATTTATCAGCTTAAATGCGAGAGTAAGCCTTAGTTCTTTTATCGGCTCCCCCACCGTAAATACCGCATTAGTATT
>JBAZGZ010000031.1:0-11454 GCA_041652615.1 Candidatus Omnitrophota bacterium
TTCCGATCTTTATTTTTTCTTTATTAAGCATAAATCCGTAAACTGCACGGGCAATATTATTGGATAGAGATGTAAATATTTCCAGATCTTCGGTAGTAATAATTTCATTGGGATTTAACTTATGTCCGATGTTAATTATGGCAAGAAGCTCCCCTTCGCAAAAGCTTGGAATCGATACCTCTGCTCCGATTATCGCCATTGCCTTAACCACCCTTGAAAGGAAGCTTGTCTCGCCATTAGAAACAGTTTGAGTATTTAAATAGTATTCTATCTCGTTGCGAATTATGGGTTTTTTTACTTTTAAAAGTTGCTCTACCAATGGATTATGTAAGCTAAGATTTAAACCTGCGTCTCCTTTTTCTCTTGTCTTGGTCCGGACTATGCTTCTCGCTAATGAGAATCGTTTATCGAGCACATCAAAAATAAATATTCCCACATAGTCTAATCTAACCCAACTGCTTAAATCACGGACGAGGTAGGCAACGAGCTCATTGATATTTTTTGCGATAGAAATTCTTTCAGCTTCTCTTTTAAGAAGGGGGCGGTAAGCGAATTTTCTGGAAAGTTCATCTTCCTCTATTTGCCTGACAAAGTTTATAAAACGCAACATGCCTATTCCGGCCAGAAGAGAAAGCAAAATGGGAAGCAGTATCCAGTTTTTCCCTATCAGAGAGGAAAAGTAAGGTTGGAGATAAAAACTTCCCGCGTAAAGGATGCTTGCCAAAACAGCGAAGCCAAGCGCGATCAAAGAAACCTTCTTTACTATAATTTCTATATCCAGGAGCCTGTAACGTATGATCGCGTAAGTTATGGCTATGCCAAAAATCATTAAAGGGATAAAACCTAAAGGATAAATATTGATACCATAATTAGGGAGTGCGTCTATGAGCGCTAAAAAAGCTATCGGAAGGGTAAATAGAAAGTATTTTATCCTCTTTTTATTATACGGCGATTCTGCTTTTTTATATTCATAATATAAATACTCTATGGCTAAAAGCGATGGCGTTAGCCAAATAATTAAGAAAACCGCGTAGTAGCTGCCGACAAAAGCGCAATTTCCCCAGGCGAATTTTCTGATACCGGAAACAATGTAATCGGTCGTTAAAAGAAAATAAATAAATATAAAAGAAAAACCATAAAAAATCCGGATGAAGTTCTTTTTGTTTAAATTCAAAAAAGATACAATAAAATGATAACAGGTAGGCGTTACAAGTATTAAACCGACATAGGCAACTTTGATCCAAAACAATATATAAACATCATTAGTAAGGTTATAAGCAATAAAATAGGGAAATTGCCATAAGGCGGCGGCTAAGCCAAAAAGGAAAAAACTACGGTTAACTCTTGATTTTTTATTCTTTAGGAAAGCGAATAAGGCTACGCTAAGAAAAAGCAATGAAGTAAAAAGAAACGGGATGGAGTGGATGTTAAAGCCTTGTCGCATAGTTTATCTATTTTACACTATTTTATCAACTTTGTAACTTAGAATGTTTTTTAGAAAAGAGGTTGCAATGAGTAAGTTTAACGAAAAATCAACAAGGCTATAGTTAAAACAATGCCTATGAAATACAATAGTATAGAATTGGTTACAAAATAAGGGTAGACCAAAAGCAAAGCTCCAATTGTCATTGCCTTTAAGCTGCCTTGCTTCTTTCCGTATACTAAAGCAACAAAACCGATCCCTCCAAACAAAATACCGCCAATTATATTTGCTATAGTCATCTTAGGCTTAGCTCAATCATGCCATCGCTAATCATGAAGAATTGAGGGGAATAAAAATGGCGGGAAGTGGATTTGAACCACCGACGCAACGGGTATGAGCCGTTTGCTCTACCAAACTGAGCTATCCCGCCAAATTAGTTAATACCAATAAATAAAAAATAACATGTTGCGAGTGGATTTTTAATGAGCACAGTATTTTTTCAAGCCTTAGTGGCGCAGAAAAAATACTAGTGCGAATTAACCCCGCCGAACGCTGCAAAATTATCAAAGAGAATTTTGCAGCATCTTCTGTGAGGCGGGGGAACCACCGACGCAACGGGTATGAGCCGTTTGCTCTACCAAGCTGCTCAATGAGACTTAGGTTTTTGAAGCAAAGCGCGCAAAAACCTTTAGTCGAATTAGTCCGCCTCTGGAGGAAGCTACGCCGCCGACGTATCCTTCGAAGCCCTACCAGCGAATGCAATTAGCGAAGGAGAAGAAGGATTTCAAAATTATACCATTGATGATAGAAAAAGCTATATCTAAAGTTTGGGATAAAACACGCGATTCCACCAATTAGACTGGTGTTTTTCGGTTAGGGCAACAATGTCCCCTTCGGGGACTTTGTAACCGTTACCGTCACCATTGTGTATCAATTATTTTATAGCCCTATAAATTTCTATTAAAGGAATTTTATGCTTTTTTGCGGCAGCAAGGCAATCTTCGTATTCCGGTGTCTCCTTAAAAAATGGCTTTTCTGATGCTCTGAATTTAATTTTTCCAAACTTCGTTCTCTTAGAAATAAATTTATATTTTAATTTATCTCTCGAATACTCCTGGTAACGTATACCGAAAGTAGAAGTATGAGAAAAAATAATATCTCTCATTTCAATAAAATCTTCCGGCGCGCATAAAACATTCAAAACAAAGCCCGGCCTGGTCTTTTTCATAACCACCTGCTCAACGTAAACTTCTTTCGCTCCTGCTTTATATAAAATCTCAAAAAGCGATTCAAAAACCTGCGGATTCATATCATCAATATTAGTTTCTATCTTAATTACCCTATCCCGCCCTATCTGTATTTTGTCATCTACCATCTGTTCTCTGTCTTCTGATAAATATGCGACAAGATAATCTTTCTCTCCGCAATCACCATAGGCAGCGCTTGATTTTTCAAAATTAAAAAAACGGCTAGACTGCGGCGTGTCCCTTAGAAGCGCAGCCGCGGTCGGAGTAATTGTTTCATAATCAGCATCAACTATCTTGACGCTCTTTCCTTTAAGGATTGCCAAAACAGCCGAGCAAGGAAAGCTTAAAGGAAAAGAAGAAACTTCGATGTTTTCTACTTGCAGATATTTAAGAGCAAGATAAAAACCGCAAACCTCCAGGATTGCGTCAACCTTGCCTAAATGGTGAAATTTAAAATCGTTACTTTCTATCTTGTGTATTTTCTTTTCTATATTAAAAAGAAAAGCGTAACATTCCAAAACTTTTTCTTTTATATCTTTGTCTAATCTTGATGTTTTAATAACTTTTACTATTTCCCTGTAGGAAAGATTAATATTTCCTGTAAAAAACACTTTTTTGCTGAATGTGTGGCCGGATTTAAACTCTTTTAGCCTTATACCACCTTTTAGTTTGAGTTTTCTAAATTCTTTTTTTAAAAACTTGAAATGACAGCCTAAGCCGATTAAACTTGATAACAGCATATCTCCTGCTGCGCCGCCGGTTAGATGGAAATATATAGTTTTCATATTTATTTTTAGAAGCGGATTACCGCGGATATTGACGCGGATAAACGCCAGCGACTCGCTTGCGTAAATCCGCGTATAGATCAGCGGGTATCCGCTTCTATTTATTAATCAAATGCGCAAAATACCCAGCGCCTAATCCATTATCAATATTCACACATACCGATCCGGGAGCGCAGCTGTTCAGCATCCCAAGCAGCGCGGTTATGCCGCTAAAGGATGCGCCATAGCCAACGCTTGTAGGCACACCGATTATGGGCGCCGGACAGATTCCGGAAATAATACTTAATAGCGCTGCTTCCATGCCGGCAATAACAATTACGACATTTGCCTGCTTTATTTTTTTTCTAAAAGGCTCTAACCGATGCACTCCGGCAACGCCTACGTCATATATCCTTTCTACATTATTGCCCATAAGCTCGAGAAACACCGCTGCCTCTTCGGCAACGGGGATATCGGAGGTCCCCGCGGTAATTACTAAACAATAACCATTTTTTTCTTTATTTTTTTTACCAAGAAACGCGAGTCCAGCAGATTTAAAAAATTCTAAATTTTTGTGCTCTTTTTTTAAAATCTTGAATTGTTCAGGTGTCAGGCGGGATACAAAGACTAACTCGGTATGTTTTTTGAATTCCTTTATGATTTTTTTAAGCTGCTCTGTTGTTTTACCCGGCGCGTAAATTATCTCCGGAAGACCTTTTCTTTTTTCTCTTTCAACGTCCAACTTAACAAACCCAAGGTTAATAAACCCTTTATTTTTCATTAAATTAAAGAACAAGGTCTTTAAAAATCACAAAAAGAAGTGTTACTGTGATCGTCGCAGAAACTATATAGAAATCGTTGAAATAAATGAACTCCCGTAGTTTTTCCGCGAATTGATGTTTTCTTTCCGGAAGATTATATTTCTTTTTTATTGTCTCTTTTACTTTCAAAATATCTTCTTTACGAAATCTCAGGAATTCACCGGGCAATTTTAAGTTTGGAAGTAAATTTGCGTTTGCCAGGTCTATTACATCCTGTTCACTCAAACCAAAAATTTGAGACACTTCTCTTGTAGTTAACAGTTTTTCTTTCATTTTATTTTATTTTAGTTACACAGATCGTCTTTCGTCTATCGGTTGCGCGGCTCGTTTCGTCTATCGTTAGACGTCATACGCAAAACGCAACCGAGACGAGTTGCGTAACCGCAACCGTAAGACGAATACTCAATGATGTTGAGTGATCCAGTCCTCCATTTCCCGGCGGTCAAAAAGCAGTTTTTCTCCTTCCCTCTCAACCGGTATTCTTCCATTTCCAACCCATTCCATAATTTTTGCTTCTTCTATAGAAAGATACTCGGAGAGCTCCGAAAGTGATAATTTACCTTGTAACATTTTGCACTTTCCGTTAAAAATTCCGCCTTCCTCAATCACCATCTTAGGTGTTTCGATATCAGCGGTGACATTTGCCGTTAGAGTCAAGGTAACCATACGGGTTGCCTTTATTTTACCGCTAACATGGCCGCCTATAACCATTGCTTCTCCCGTAATATCAGCATTCACAATAGCTTTTTCGCCAATCATTAAATTCCCTTTAGTATTTAGAGTACCTTCAAATTTGCCGGTGATACGAAGATTAACGGGTTCGGAAAAAACCAGGCTCCCTTGCATAGTAGCATTAATATCAAGAATTTTTTCCTCTTCTTTCCGTTTTAACATCTGAATCACCTCCCTCAATGAGCAGACAGCTTATGGAGCTACGGCGGACATAAGCCGTAGCCCGAAGGGCGTCTGCGAATTGAACCCCACACCCAGCAATAGACAATTTAGGATTTTCTACCAACCTTTTAAAATTGTTTCCTTTTTTACCATATATCTATAATACATTAAGCTTACTTCTTATTGCTGGGTGTGGGGTAAATTCGGCCTAACATTTTTTTCGCCTTTTGGCTCAGAAAAATGTTGGCCTCATTTATTATCAACTTCCCCTATTTCCAGCTTCTTCTCTATATGTTTTAAAAAAGCAAGAGTGACAAAGGTAATTATCGTTGTAAAAACGGCCGCGCTAATAAACCCACAGCCAACAGCGAGTCCTATAGCTGAACTAACCCAAATACTTGCCGCCGTAGTTAGGCCTTTTGCTCCGTCCCGGCTAGTGATAATTGTTCCTGCACCTAAAAAACCTATTCCGGTGACAACTCCTGCTGCGATACGTGAAGGATCGACCGGAGCCTTTCCGTTATAAATATCAAACACATAAAGGGACACAAGCATTATCAGCCCTGAGCCCATACAAACTAAAATATGAGTACGTAACCCCGCACTTCTTGCCTTTTTTTCGCGTTCTAAACCTATTACCCCTCCGCAAAGAAAACAAATCATTAATCGGAGAATAACCGTCCAATCATTGACCATCTCAGCTTGCCTCCGCTTCCAGGTTAATAGTGCTTTTTATACCTTTTTTATTATACAGGTAAAACCCCAATCCTGCAACAACTGCCGCGTTATCTGCAGTATACTCGATTGGGGGCACTAAAAACTTCAAATTTTTGGACTCGCACTCTTTAAGCCTCGCCCTTAAGTAACGGTTGGCTATAACTCCGCCTCCACAGGCTATTTTTTTAACTTTATATTGTTTATGCGCGGAAGATATTGCCGCAACCAGCGCTTCTACCGCAGAATATTGAAACGAAGAAATTAATTTTATTTTAGTAAGCCTGGTTAATTTGGCCTTTTTTTCAAGCTCAATTTTTTTATAGATCAAAGCAGTCTTTATCCCGCTAAAACTTAAATTTAATCCTCGCCGGCCGCATTTGAAGCTAAAGGCATCTTTGTATTTTGATTCAAAAAGCCTGTCGATTGCAGGCCCGCCGGGATAGCCTAAACCATAAGCTTTGGCTACCTTATCAAATACCTCTCCGCAGGCATCATCATCGGTCTGGCCTAAAAGCTTAATCCGGTCAAAATCATTTATGTAATAAATTTCCGTGTGTCCCCCGGAAACAATAAATCCGAGCAGAGGAAATTTAATTTTTTCTTTCCGGTTTAAAAATGGGGCGAAGATATGCGCATGAAGATGATTGATGCCCAAGAATGGCTTATTAAGCGCCAGTGCCAAAGCTTTTGCAAAATTAACCCCGACAACAAGCGAGCCCATTAAGCCAGGCTTATATGTCGCGGCAACTAAACTTATATCCTTTAAGGAAACCTTCGAAATCCTTAAGGCTTCTAAAAAAACTTTATCGATATTTTTGAGGTGCGCGCGCGTGGCTATTTCAGGAACTACTCCGCCATATTTTTTGTGCTCGTTAAGTGAGGATATAGTAACGTTTGAGAGAACGTCGTAATCCTTTAATATTGCGCAGGAAGTTTCATCGCAGGAAGTTTCTATACCGAGGGTATACATAATAGAAACAATGGCACGGATAGAAATACAGTTGAAATATGCTCGCTTCGCTCGCGAAATACATAGAAATACAATTGTATTTCTACTGTATCTCCATTGTATTTCTACTGTATCTCAATCGCATTTCCATCTCCGTCATTTACTTGATAATACGATTATTCCTTTTAATAAATCAACCGCTCTAACTATAAAATAATCTTTTTTGTAATTAAAATCACTCTTTTTTTCTAAACCCTCAAAAACATCCTCTTTGCTGTTTTGAGAATTGTTTTCTGCGGCGACAACGATATCCGGCTCAACTCCTTTTTCATGTATATTTACCCCTGCCGGTGTGTAATATCGCGATGTCGTAAGCCGAAGAGCTGAATTATCTGAAAGCGGCACTATGGTTTGAACTGACCCCTTACCAAACGTTGTCTCACCTACAAGGATTGCTTTTTTATTATCCCTGAGCGCTGAAGCAAGGATCTCGCTTGCAGAAGCACTGCCTTTATTTACCAATACTACAATCGGTATATTCGTATACTTTTCTTTTAAATTAAGCGCCTTATAGACAACCTCTTTCTCTGTCCTTCCTTTTGTCGAAACAACAGTTTTACCATCATCGAGAAACTTGCTTGAAACTTCAATCGCTGTTTCAAGAAGGCCTCCGGGGTTATTCCTTACGTCTATGATTAAACCTTTTAACCCTGCCGCTTTTAAAGGTTGCAGCCACTTGTCCAATTCTTTCGCGGTATTTTCCCGAAACTCCGTTATTCTTACATAACCTATACCATCTTCCAGTATCTGGGCTCTTTTTATATCCTTTATTTTTATTATCGCCCGTTCTATAGTTATATCGTCGATTTTTTTATCTTTATCGCGAAGCACAGTCAATGTCACTTTTGTTCCCGGTTCACCGCGTAATTTTTTTACGGCTTCGCTTATGGTTATTCCTCTTGTGATCTTACCCTCTATCTTAATAATTATATCTCCGGGCTTCATCCCGGCATTCCAGGCAGGGGTATCTTCCAGCGGAGAGATAACTGTAAGCAATGTATCTTTTACGGTAATTTCTATCCCCAGGCCGCCAAATTTCCCCTCTGTTTCTACAAGAAGATCTTTGTATTCTTCCGGGGACAGGAATTCACTATAGGAATCCAGTGAGGAAAGCAGCCCATCGAGTGATCCGTAAATCAAATCTTGCGGAGGTTTTTGCTCGACATACTTTTCTTCTATAACTGCCAGGGCCTGGGCATATATATCAAGCTCTTTATAGAAACTGTCTTCTCGCTCTTTGGCACTCAAAAAATTATTGCGATAGGAATAAATGCTGACGCATAAAAATACGATAATAGCACCGATTAAGATTTTTTTCTTCATTTAGTTTCCCTCCATTATTAGAAGCGGATCGCCGCGGATATTTACGCAGATTTACGCCCGCACATTAAATCAGTAAGCACAGAATACGATTCCTAATCTTTTCTGTTTTATATAAAAATTAATACGTTTTTGCTTATCTGATATATCTGTTTTTCCTTAAAACAATTAGCTTACCCCATTCCTATGCGTCTATCCGCGTTTGGATCCGCGGACATCCGCTTCTATTTACTTTTAAGTGCCTTTTCTAATAACTCTTTAACCACCTTGGGATTTGCTTTTCCTTTTGTTTTTTTCATTATTGAGCCGACAAGAAACATAATTGCCTGATCTTTTCCCTCAAGATACTCTTTTACCGCTTTCTGATTTTCTGCTATCGCCTGATCGGCAAGTTTACCCAACTCATCTTCTCCTGAAACCTGGGTAAGCCCTTCTTTTATGATTATATCATCAACATTAGAGTTTGAAACAATACAAAGAGAAAGAACCTTCTTTGCCCCTAAATTGTTTATGCGGCCTTCGAAAAAATATTTTGCTATTTGCGCGAAATTATCAGCTGATATTTTGATTGATTTAAATTTATCTTCCAAATTATTAACCTGTTCTAAAAATGGCCCGAGCAGTAAATTGCAGATTTTCTTTGGCTCCTTAAAGCTCTTGCATGCTTCTTCAAAAAATGAAGCAAGAAATTGTTCGGAAATAATAACATCTATTTCGGTTACGGATAATTTGTATTCTTTTAAAAACCTCTCCCGCTTATCAAGCGGTAACTCGCCGACAAAGTTTTTTTCATGGTTAACGGCGGATTCGGCAACCGTAAAATCCAAAAGATCCGGTTCCGGAAAATATCGGTAATCATGCGCTTCTTCTTTTGTACGCATTACTTCGGTTTTTTGGCCTTCAACATCCCATAATCTTGTTTCCTGCTGAATTGTTCCTGAATCAACATAAACCTTTGCCTGCCTTTTCTCTTCATACAAAAGCGCGTCACGCACGCCTTTAAAAGTATTCATATTCTTCAATTCAACTTTGGTACCTAATTGGACCGTGCCTTTATTTTTGAGCGAAATATTCGCGTCGCAGCGTAAAGATCCCTTCTCCATATTGCACTCCGAAGCATTTATATATTGAAGCGTAAGCTTAAGATACGTAAGATATTCAAAAGCTTCTTCGGGGCTGGCTATGTCAGGCTCCGAAACAATCTCTAAAAGAGGGCTTCCTGTCCGGTTCAGGTCAATGAGTGAATAATTTTCTTTATGAATCAATTTTCCGGCATCTTCTTCTAAATGCACTCTGGTTATGCCTATTGTCCTTCCTGAAGGCAGCCTCAAAACCCCTTTTTCACCAAGCGGCATTTTATATTGAGAGATTTGATAATTTTTCGGTAAATCCGGATAAAAATAATGCTTCCTCTCAAAATATATCTGTTTATTTATTTTACAATTTAAGGCAAGCGCTACTCTTATGCCAAGTTCAAGCGCTTTTTTATTAAAGACTGGCAGCACCCCCGGGTATCCGCAGCAAACCGGACAAATATTTGAATTAGCCGGACTTTCAAATTTGGTTGAACACGAGCAGAAAATTTTCGACTCGGTATTTAGCTGAACGTGAACCTCTAAGCCTATTACTGTATCAAATTCATTCATAATAATATAAGTAGAAAGTAGCAAGTAGAGAGTAAAGAGAAAGAATTATTACCATTATTGTAACTAAAGATTTTAAATTCTTTAAAAATTTCTGGTTTTATTTTCATCTCTCTACTCTCTACCCTCTACTCTCTACTCTAAATTAGGTATTCGCTTATGATAATCCGTCCAGCATTGATAGCTAAATCCGGCTCTGATAAGCATTTTTTCGTCAAAACCTTTGCCGATTAGTTGCGCGCCGATGGGTAAATTATTTTTAGTAAATCCGCAAGGGAATGATACCGCCGGTAGCCCCGCGAGATTTGCCGATATTGTATATATATCCGAAAGATACATGCTCAATGGGTCAGTCATCCTTTCCCCGAATTTAAATGCCGGCGTGGGCGAGGTCGGAGTTAAAATCAGGTCAACGTCTTTAAAAGCATCGTCAAAATCTTTCTTTATCAAACTGCGAACTTTTAATGCCCTCACATAATAAGCGTCGTAGTAGCCGCTGGAAAGGCTATACGTTCCAAGGAATATTCTTCGTTTGGCTTCGTCACCAAAGCCTTGGCCTCTTGTCTTTGCGTAAATATCTTTAAGATTTGAACCTTGCTCTCTTAATCCATATCTTATGCCGTCAAATCTTTGCAAATTAGAACTTGCCTCAGAAGAAGCAACTATATAATACGTGGCAACAGCGTAATCTGTGTGGGGTAAATTAATTTCTACAAATTGCGCGCCATTTTTCTTAAAAACTTCCTCGACTTGCGTAAGCGCATCTTTTACCTCCGCTTCCAGCCCTTGGCCAAAATATTCCCGAGGTATGCCTATTTTCAACCCCTTAACATCTTCTTTAAGGCCTTGAGTAAAGTCTTCAGCGCCTAAGGGGGCTGAAGTTGAATCAAATTCATCAAAACCGCAAAGTATATTTAAAAGATGCGCGCAATCAGTAAAATTAGTGGTAACCGGCCCTATTTGATCAAGGCTTGAGCCAAAAGCTATCAGTCCATAACGGGAAATTCTTCCGTAACTTGGCTTAAAACCAACCACTCCGCAGAAAGAGGCAGGCTGGCGGATTGAACCGCCTGTATCAGAACCAAGGGCAAAAGGCACAAGCCTTGCAGCGACTGCGCAGCTAGAGCCTCCGCTTGAACCCCCGGGCACCCTCTGGATATCCCACGGATTCTTTGCCGGGCCGTAACAGGAGTTTTCAGTAGACGATCCAAAAGCGAATTCATCCATATTTGTCGTGCCGATAATTTTTAACCCGGAATTTTTTAAACGTGTTATGACTGTCGCGTCATACACAGCCTCGTGCGAAGAAAGAATCTTTGAAGCGCAGGTAATTTTCTTACCTTTTATACAAATATTATCCTTAATGGCGATTGGCGTGCCTTTTAATGGCGAGTTGCCTTCTGCTTCAATTGGTTCCTCATATTGTTCAACAAAACTATTCAGTTTAGAATTGTTTTTAATGCGTTCCTTAAAAAAAGAGTACGCTTCCTTATCGGTTACTTTTCCGTTTTTAATATTTTCGGCAATCTGGGCGCCGGTTAGATTTATAAGGTTATTCATTTTAATATATAGATGCGGATTTCCGCGGATCTAAACGCGGATTTAAGATCGGAAGA
>JBAZGZ010000032.1:0-11251 GCA_041652615.1 Candidatus Omnitrophota bacterium
CTCGCAGGGTGAGTCAAAAAATTCTCTACGATAATTTTTTGACGCTCGCCGGGGTTAATTCGCACTATTATTTTTTCTACACCACCAGGGCTTGAAAAAATGATGTGCTCATTAAGGAGGTAAGAAGAAATGAAAGTTCCAAAAGAGAAATTTAATGTACGTATTTTTTGTATTGACGGGTCGATAGTAAAAGGCACGATATGCGTGGATGAGGGTTTAAGGGTGAGCGATTTTTTGAATGATCGCGAAGAGAAGTTTATTGTGCTTCTTAATGTAGAAGTCCAGAATGTTCCTGAGGTCCATTCGTTTAAGCTGGCATCAGAGATGTCCAAACCAAAAAAGGTAATATTTGTCAACAAGGACGCTGTTAAATGCATCGAGGAGTTATAGAATGAGCAAAAATTATAAAATCGCGGTTATTGGCGGAGATGGCACAGGTCCTGAAGTAGTTAAAGAGGGTTTGAAGGTCATCGAAGCCGCCAGTAAGAAATACGGTTTTACTTATACTACCAAGGAATTTGATTTTAGCGGGCAAAGGTATTTAAAAACAGGAAAGCTTGTCGACGAAAAAGACATTGAAGAATTAAAAAAATATTCCGCTATTTTTCTGGGAGCTGTAGGCGATCCGGATGTTAAACCCGGCATAATAGAAACAGGAGTCCTTCTCAAGCTGCGTTTTTCTCTGGACCAATACATTAATTTACGTCCGGTTCAGCTTTATGATTCAAGGTTTTGTCCGCTTAAAGACAAAAAACCAGAAGATATAGACTTTGTGGTCGTGCGTGAGAATTCCGAAGGCCTTTATAAGGGTATGGGTGAATTTAAAGATAAGGGTACAGAGAATGAAGTTGCCATACAGATTTCTTATAACACGCGCAAGGGTGTTGAGCGCTGCATCCGTTATGCTTTTGAGTACGCAAGACGGCGCAATAAAAGGAAAAAAGTAACGCTTTGCGGCAAAACCAATGTTTTAACTTATGCCTGGGATCTTTGGCAGAGAACATTTAATGAAGTCGCGAAGGAATATTCGGATATAACCACTGATTACGCTCACGTTGACGCAACTACAATGTGGTTTGTAAAGAATCCCGAATGGTTTGATGTTATTGTAACTGACAATTTGTTTGGTGATATCATTACAGATTTAGGAGCAATATTGCAAGGTGGAATGGGTATTGCCGCAGGCGGTAATATTAATCCGGAAGGCGTATCTATGTTTGAGCCAATCGGTGGAAGCGCACCAAAATATACCGGTAAAAACGTAATTAATCCACTAGCTGCAATTTGTGCTGCCGGGATGATGCTTGAAATTCTTGGAGAAGAAGAAGCCGCTAAAACAATAGAAAAAGCCGTCATAAAAGTATCGACAAAAGAATTAAAATCTCTTGCCGCGGGAAAAATGGGTTATTCCACGACTGAGGTCGGAGATTTAGTAGTTAAATCACTTTAATTCGTTGATAATTTAGGTTACGAACGTTACGAAAGTTACGTAGGTTACAGTAAAACACGAGGTTTTAAGCGTAACATTCGTAACTTCCCGTAACCTACGTAACTTTACTAAACGAGAAGAGCAATGAAGAAAAAATCAAAATACAACGTGGCAGTAGTGGGCGTTGGAGTAGTTGGCATCGAAATGATTCGTTGCCTAAAACGACGTAATTTTCCTATAGATAATTTAAAAATATTTGCCCGTTCAAGCCGCGTAATCGATGTTGATGGTCAGAAATATCAGGTTGAAGTTATATCTGAAGATGGATTTGACAATATAGATATCGCGCTTTTTGCCGGCACTGAAGGCGAAAAAGGCGCAGCAGTAGTTTTTGCTAAGACAGCAGTAAAACATGGCGCTGTAGTAATAGATAACGGCGCTGATTTTAGAATGGACCCCAATGTTCCTTTGGTTGTTCCTGAGGTAAACGCTTGTGATATAAAAAAGCATAAAGGAATAATTGCAAATCCAAATTGTTCAACCGTTCAAATGGTGGTTGCCATAGCACCGATTTATAAAAAGGTAGGCATAAAGAGGGTAATTGCTACTACCTTACAGGCTTCTTCGGGGGCAGGTAAGGCGGCAGTCGAGCAATTAAATCAGGAAGTATCTTTGGTGTATGATACCGGGTTTAAGAATTTACAAGCAAATGCGCAAAATAAAGTTATGCCGCAGCAGCTGGCTTACAATGTTTTTCCCCAGATTGGCGGGTTTGCCGAATGTGATTTTACCAGTGAAGAGTGGAAATTAGTTCGCGAAACTCATAAAATTATGGGTGATAAGAAAATAAAAGTTTCCGCGACCACTGTGCGCGTTCCGGTTAGGACCGGCCATTCAGAATCAGTATACATTGAAACCAGTAAACCAATATCTCCTGATAAAGTTAAAGCTCTGCTCTCTAAATCCGCGGGTATTATTGTTATGGATGACCCCAAAAGGGGCCTTTATCCCATGCCAAAAGACGCTGAAGGTAAATACGAAGTTTTTGTCGGCAGGATAAGAAAAGATCCGTTTGTAAAAAACGGCCTTTGGCTTTGGGTTGTCGCGGATAACCTCTTAAAAGGCGCCGCTTTGAATGCTGTACAGATAGCGGAATATCTTATCGCGAAATAACTATTACACGAATTTAATCGTTACTTTATGTTTGCCGGTTTTCTTTGTCCGTCAATAACCTCAAAAGTACGTAAAAAATCACTCCTGGAAAGCCAAAAAATAGAAAAAAGAATAACCAGATCAATCCTAAGAATAAATTATTTTTTTCGTCTTTATAGATCCAAATCGCCGCAGGCAGCCAAATTACGAGGCCCAATATTATTCCTAGCGATGATATGGTTAAAAAATTAAGCGGCTGGGTAATAATTTTATTTTTTGTCAGATACGCTACAACAAGCGGTGGTGCAATTTCCATTATGCTTCGCAATATGCCGCAAGCCAATAAAAGCAAGATTAGAGATTTATACTTTTTCATTTTTGCCTCCTTTAATGAGCGCATTATTTTTCCGAGCCGGTAGTGGCGAAGGAAAAATAATAGCGCGAATTAACCCTGCCGAGCGTCAAAAAAATATGGAACAGATTTTTTTGACATCCCCTGCGAGGCAGGGTAATAAAACCCTTAACCAATCGCTACCATAGCGAAGAAAAAATACTAGTGCGAATTAACCCCGTCGAGCGTCAAAAAATTATGAAACAGAATTTTTTGACATCCCCAGCGAGACGGGGTAATGAACTCCCATTTAAGCTTAAATACGCCAAAAACCTGTGTAGCCGAATAGTTAATTGTTATATCTTATCCACTTAGGTCAAATTATATCGCATCATCACTAAATTGGAAGAAAAATGTTCCATTGCGCTACATTTGCCTATAATTTTACCCAATATTTGCTATAATAAACATACATTTTATTGTCTCGGTAACGGTTAGGGTGACGTCGCCCGTATCGGTTACGTCTAACGGTAACGGTTTAAAAACCGTATAACGTAACCGTATGACGATACGGGGAGCGAAGCCTCCCCGAAGGGGACATCGTCACCGTAACCGAAAGACGACGGGTTTTGAAATCATTGTAATCATTCTCTCAATCGCTGTAATCCCTTATGGAAAATATCTATCTAGAAGTTGAATATCTTGGCACCAACTATTTTGGCTTTCAGCTTCAAGATAAGAAAGGCAAAAGACAAATTACGGTTCAGGAAGTACTGCAGAAGGCTATTCGTAAACTTTTTAAGCGCAAAATCAAGATAGTTTACGCTTCAAGAACTGACCGGGGAGTTCATGCCAAGGCTCAGACCGTAAATTTTAAAGTTGACAATAATATTCCCGTTAAAAATATTAGGAAAGCCCTAAATGCTTTTCTGCCTGCCGATGTTAGAATAAAAAAAGTAAAAATTGTTTCGGATGGTTTCCATTCCCGTTTTGGAGCAAAATCAAAAATATACCGCTACTCTATACTGAATAAACCGGAACCCACGGTTTTTCTATCGGCTATTTCCTGGCACATCGCAAAACCATTGAATATTCCTAAAATGGTACGCATCGCAAAAAAAATAAAAGGTGTGAAAGATTTCTCTCTCTTTTCTAAAGAACCAAGTACCTATGAAACCTGCGTTAGGGATCTTAAGGCGATTTCTATAAAAAAATCCAAAGGTTTTATTTTTATTGATCTTGAAGCCAGCGGTTTTTTATGGAATATGGCAAGAAATATCGTTGCTTTTATTATAAAGGTAGGCACCGGCGGTATCGGTTTCCAAGAGGCAATCGAGATTCTAGACAAGAATAAAAAATATACTAACAAGCCGGCACCTGCTCAAGGTTTGTGCTTGCGAAAGGTTAAATATTAGTATAGATTTTTTAAGCTCAAATGATATAATTGGCAGTAAAATAGATGCGGATTACCGCGCCTGTCTCGCCGTAGCCCTACCAACTGTTACAAGGTGATGGGCGTAGGCGGAGATATTGACGTGGATTTACGCACAATAATTCGCTGGCGTTTATCCGCGGAAATCCGCTTCTAAAATGGAGGACAACTAGTGAAAAAACTATTTATTTTGTTGCTTATTGGCATTATTTTTTCTACCAGCGGCTGTTACACCATTCGCAAAAAATTCATACGTAAGAAGACGGCTCAGCAAGAAGAGCCGGTTTATGTAAATTTTAAGGATTATCCTAACAAGCCTTCTCGTGAAGCGTATGTTGATTATTTTATTTTTGTAAAGGGCTGGCTTGATGACTTATCCGAATCTTTGCAGATTGAAAGGCTAAACCGAGGTTATAGCAATAAGAGAGAACGCCGTGCCATAAATGAAGCAGTAATGAATCTTGAGCAGATAATTGCGTTTTTTAACCAGGAAGGAAAAGAAAAAATTTATCCATTGTATAAAGATTTAGTGAAGATAAGAGACAAAATGGAAAAAGATCCTGGTATGAGCGCCATAGAGCGCTCGCGTATTCTGCAAAAAATAGAACATTTCCGCCGGGAGTTTGAGGGTGAGTTTAACTATCGCCAGGCCGAGAAGTGGATGGAATAATATTATAACACGGATGCAGACGGATGGTCACGGATGTCGCGGATAAAATTATCCGTTTGAATCCGTAACAATCCGCATACATCCGTTTCTAATATAAATCTTTTTAACCCATGAACAACCTAGATTTAAAAACTTTCGCTCTTGGCGAGCTGTATACTAATTGCTATGTTGTCTATGATAAAGAGACAAGAGACACATTCATAATCGATGCCCCCTGGCCTTTTGATACGGTTTCGCAGTTTATAGCCAAAGAAAAACTGAATGTTATTTTTCTTCTTCTTACGCATGGCCATTTTGACCATATCGGCGGCATACGGGACCTCTCTTATCCTTTTGCCGCGCATAAAGACGAGGATCAATTGCTCAAGAGCTCTGTAATGAATGGCTCAATTTATTTTAATTCATCGGTTAAGGTGGACAGGGATGTGGATTTCTTTTTAAAAGAAGGAGAGCCTGTTAATTTTGGCCGATTAGTGATTGATGTTTTGCATACCCCAGGCCACACACCGGGATCTGTTTGTATAAAAATTGGCAAGTGGTTATTCAGCGGAGATACGATATTTCTTAGCGCAATAGGCAGGACTGATATCGCGCTTGGATCTCATGAAACTTTAATGAAATCCATAAAAGATAAAATTCTTGTATTGCCGAAAGATACTATAATTTACCCCGGGCATGGAGCTCCTACTACAGTAGAAAAAGAGATAAAAGACAACCCTTTTTTTAAAGATTAGATGAAAATCTATCGAGAGGCTTTTAACGACTATCTTAGAGTGGAGAAAGGACTATCGCAAAATTCCATCCTTGCCTATAGCCAGGATTTAAAAAAATACGTTGAGCATCTTGCGGGCTCAGGCATAACAGAACCATCAAAAGTAACATCAAAAGATATTTCCAATCTTTTATTTAATTTACGCGGTAAAATTTCTGTTTCAAGCATTTCAAGGATGCTTTCAACCATCAAGAGTTTTCATAAATTTCTGGTGCGGGAAAAGATTGTTTCTTCTAATCCCGTAGAATTTATAGAAACCCCCAAGCTTGAAAAAAAGATTCCGTCTTACTTTACTTTCGAGGAGATAAACAGAATACTTAAAGAGCCGAACCTGAAAAATTATCATGGCATAAGAGACAGGGGCATTTTAGAGCTGATGTATGCAACGGGATTACGTGTTTCAGAGGCTTCGTTTTTAAAAATTTCCGATATGAACCTTGAATTGGGGTTTATCAAATGCAAAGGCAAAGGTTCTAAGGAAAGGCTTGTTCCTTTAGGCAAAATTGCCGAAGGATTTTTACAAAAATATATAGCCGAGGCCCGGCCAAAATTTTTAGGTAAAAAAGTATCACAATATCTTTTTTTAGCGCAAGGCGGCCGCCGGCTTAGTCGTCAAAGTATCTGGAAAATGATAAAGAAAACCGTGCGGTTTGCCGGTATACGTAAAAAAGCAAGCCCACACACCCTTAGGCATTCGTTTGCCACGCATCTTTTAGAGCGGGGAGCTGATCTTCGCAGTGTTCAGGAGATGCTTGGGCACTCAAGCATAACCACAACGCAAATTTATACGCATATAAATCAGACGCGGTTAAAAGAAATACACGGAAAGTTTCATCCAAGAGCGCATTGATATGATTAATAAACTAAAAAATTTAAGTCCTGAATCGACCCGCCTGCTTGAGTCTTTTTCCGGGCTGGCTGAGTTTTTAGGAATAAAAATCTATTTGGTGGGCGGCGCCGTAAGGGATTTAATGCTCGGCCGTAAAACCTTTGATTTGGATATAGTCGTAGAAGACGATGCTATAAAATTCGCGCATAGATTTTGCGAAAAAAATAAAAAGAAATTTAAAAAGCACCATGTTTTTGGCACTGCTACCGTGTATTTTGAGAATTACCATGTTGATTTTGTGACGGCGAGAAGTGAAACTTACGTATTTTCCGGAGCGCTCCCCAGGGTTCTACCGGCATCTTTAAGAGAGGATTTGTTCCGCAGGGATTTTACCATTAACGCGATGGCAGTAAGTTTGAATAAACCTGATTATGGAACATTGATTGATTTCTATGGAGGAGAGAAAGATTTAAAAAGCGGGTTGATAAGGACACTTCACGATAAAAGCTTCCTTGATGACCCTACCAGAATACTGAGAGCTGTGAGGTTTGAGCAGCGGTTTTCTTTTAAGTTGGAGAAAAGTACTTTAAGTTTTTTGCGCCAAGCCGCAAAGGCCAGGGCGTTTGATCTAGTCAATCCTCACAGGTTAAGAGATGAGTTGCTGTCTATATTAAAGGAATCTAATCCTTGCAGGTATGTCGCAAGGCTTTCTAAGCTCAAAGCCCTGTCCTTTATTGATAAAAAACTCCAAATAAATAAAAAAGACGCTTTGCTTTTTGGCAGGATAGACAAGGCGATTTGTTTTTATGAAAAAACATTTAAAATTCATAGAAAACTTGAAGGTTATATTTTATATTTGACAGCGATCTTGATTAAACTTTCAAGGAATGAGGTAGTGGCATTTATGAATCGTTTTGGCTTAAAGAAGGGAGATAGGATCCGGATACTTTCAATCTATGATAATCTTGGTAAGGCTAAAAAGTTAAATCGAAAAGCATTGCCTCGCAAGATTTACCAATTCTTGAATCCGTTAAGCTTTGAAAGCGTGATATTCTTTTATGCGAATTATCCGCAGAAAGGCATAAGACGGCATATAAATTTTTTCCTGAACAATTTAAGCGTAATGCGCCTGGAGCTAAAGGGCCATGATTTAAAGCAAATGGGTTTTGCGCCGCTTAACCTTTATGGCAAATTGTTTGAAAGATTGCTTTACGCGAAAATGGATAAAGGCTTAGCAACAGTTGAAGAAGAGATCAAAGAGGCGAAGGCGATATTTAAAAATTTGTCCTGATTCAAACATTGCTAATTACCTCACTTTAGGCTATAATCTAGTTTCTCTGGGAACCGTTATTTTTAGAAAACAGACAACAGAAGATAGAGGATAGACAATAAAAGACAAATAACAGAAAAATCTGTTTTCTGACTTCTGCCATCTGTCGTCTGAACGTCAAAAATATAAGGACAAAACCTATGTCATTACGAATGGAAAAGATCAACAGCGAGATACAAAAACAGATTATGGATATATTCCAGAAAGAAGTGGATGATCCGAGAATAGGGATTATTTCTATAACACGAGTCGAAACTACTTCTGATTTAAAGGAAAGTAAGGTTTATTACAGTGTGCTTGATGATGTTATGCAGGAAAGAGTAAAGAATATGCTTGATTCAATGAATAAGTTTATCCGCGTGAATTTAGCTAAAAGAATAAGACTTAAGATTTTGCCGGAGCTTCGATTTATACTCGATGATTCAATAAAATATAGTGTTGATATCTATAAAAAAATAGAAGAGCTTAAAGAAGCGGAAAATAGGCAAAAAAATCCCGAATAACAATGAATAATAGCCTCAAGGAAATATCCGATAAAATCAAAAAGAGTAAGAGTTTTATTATTACCGCGCATGTCAGCCTTGAGGGTGACGCCCTGGGTTCGGAACTTGCTACTTACGCTCTCCTTAAAAAACTTAAAAAACGAGTGGTTATTTATAATAATGACCACACACCGCCAATTTATAAATTTCTTCCGCATTCAAAAGTAATAAAAAATAGCCTCTCGGAAGACAAGTTTGATGTTGCCATGGTCCTTGACTGTTCCGATTCTTCGCGTACAGGAAAGGTGAAGGATTATTTAAGCCGGGTTAAATGCATAATAAATATAGACCATCATATCAGCAATACTTTTTTTGGTGATTTAAACTGGGTTGATTCTAAGAGCAGTTCTGCCTGCCAGATGCTTTATAAGCTTTGTGAAAAAATGAAAATAATGGATGAGCATATCGCCTTATGCTTATATACCGGGATCTTTACCGATACCGGAAATTTTACCTATACAAATACAACCAAAGAAACGCACAGGATAGTAGCGGAGCTTATGCATTACGGGGTCTCTCCGCGGTTGATTTATGAGAATGTCCACAGTCTCTGCGACGATAAGGATTTAAAGTTTATCGGCAGGATAATTTCAAGTCTTCGGTTCGATTCTTCAAAAAAAATATGCTGGGCAGCCATAAACAAATGGGAAGATAAAGATTATGATCTTACCGAGGTGATTTTCTCCTTTATGCGCCTTTTAAAAGGGGTTGAAGTGTTGATTCTTTTTAAGCAAGTTGAGAAGAACAAGATAAGGATAAACTTTCGTTCCCGGCCAAGCGTTGATGTAAACAAAATAGCGAAATTTTTTGGAGGTGGAGGACATAAGAGCGCAAGCGGTACGACTATCGAGACAGGCTTAAAGCAAGCGCAAAGGGAAGTCATCTTTTTTGTTAAGAGATATACCAATAAACTAAAGTAATTATATGACTACAATAATTAAAAACGATAATAAAGACGGGATTATGCTTGTGGCTAAACCGGGGAATATGACTTCACACGATGTTGTTGATTGTGTGCGTCGAAAGCTTGGAACGCGCCGGGTTGGCCATGCGGGGACCCTTGATCCGCTTGCCGAAGGCCTTTTGATTATTTTGGTGGGAAAATATACCAAATTATTTCCGAGGTTCGCAAGCTTTGATAAAGAATATTTAGGGGTGCTTAAGCTCGGTGAAATTACTTCAACCGGAGATTGCGGAGGAGAGGTTATAAAAAAGCAGGATTATTCTTCGATAACTGAAGAAAAAATAAGAAAAGCATTTTCGCTATTTGAAGGCGAGACAGAGCAGGTGCCGCCAATGGTAAGCGCAGTAAGGGTTGGGGGAAAAAGGCTTTATGCCCTTGCCCGTAAAGGCATAACCATCGAGAGAAAGGCACGCAAGATAAATATTTATTCGTTCAATATTCTTAATATTTCATTACCATTAGTAGAGTTCTGTGTGCGCTGTTCGAAAGGGACATATATACGAAAACTTGCGGAAGATATCGGGGAGGCACTTTCCTGCGGCGCCCATGTTATTAAAATCAAAAGGCTAGCCATCGGCCCTTTTAAGCTTGAAGAGGCAGTTGGCTTAGATGACATAAATGAGAGTCATCTACAAAAAAATACCTTTTAAAAAAGTAAAGTGCGTAGTCACGATAGGTGTTTTTGACGGTGTACATCTTGGCCACAAATTCATTCTGGAAAAATTAAGAGAAAAATCTAGGCAATTAAACCTGCCGTCATTAGTAGTTACTTTCGATGTTCCGCCGCAAATACTACTTTCTAAAAAAAATCCTCAAAGACAAAAACGATTCCCTGGTTTTCTTACCGATCTAAAAAGCAAAGCTGAATTTCTTAAGCAGGAAGGCATTGATTATGTATGGTTTTTAAAGACCAGTAAGCCGTTGCTCGCGCTTTCCGGCAGGGAGTTCATAGATTATCTTTTCAGCCATTTTATCGTAAAATTTATTATTGTTGGGGAGGACTTTCGTTTTGGGCGTAACGGTAGATCAAGCATACGCTACCTTGAGAAGGTTTCCAGGCGGTATGGCTTTGGCGTAAAGGTTTTAAAAAAGATAACTAAAACAAAAAATATAATCAGCAGTTCTTTGATAAGAAGGTTTATAAAAAAATCTTACTTCTCAAAAATAGAGAATTTTTTAGGGAGAAAATTTTATATAGAAGGAAAAGTTGTAAAGGGCAGGGGTTACGGAAGGAGATTAGGATATCCTACGGCAAATGTTGATTATGATGGTTTTGTAATACCGGAGGCAGGGGTGTATGCGGCATATATAAAAATTGATAAAAAACAATACCTTTCCGCGGTAAATATCGGCGTAAGGCCAACGGTCGTTAAATCTTTGAAAAAAATATTGGAAGCGCACGTTTTTAATTTTAAAAAGAATATTTTAGGAAAAAAAATAAGAATAAGGTTTATTGAAAAACTACGAGATGAAAAAAAATTTTATTCAGAAAGAGAATTAAAGCAGGCCATAGCTAACGATATAAGCTATATAAAAATACATTATAAAGTATAGGTTTTTTATCTTCTCCCATCTAGAGGAATCTAAAAGCTGCTATTTTTTTATGACTTTTTATCCGCAATAAAAGAAGCCAATCTTTTTATTCTATCCCTAGTATCCATTCCCTGAAATAGCCACAACTTATTGTGGTTAAGCTATTTATTGCCGAAAACTCCTTGACAAAATAGCAGTGGAGAACTATATTTATATTGTGGCACAAAGTGGAGGAAAGTGGAATGTGGTACGGAGAATATACACATA
>JBAZGZ010000033.1:0-10976 GCA_041652615.1 Candidatus Omnitrophota bacterium
ATGGCTGGAGAAAATTTTCTGATGTCTAACCTCTGTCTTCTGAATTCTGTCATCTGACTTCTGTTTTCTGCCATCTGTCTTCTGTTGTCTGTTTTCTGAAATTAATTCTCTTCCCTTAATGCTCTAATAGTATAAAAGCGTGATTTTTTATTAAATGAATCGGTGACAACAACTTCGGTTACTTCCGGCGGGTAATCATATATTTTGAGAAATTTCTTTAAGCTTTTTACTGCCTCATCATATGGAGAAGGCAAGCCCTCTTCATATTTTTTAACTATAATATCAAAACTTATTTCTAATCTACCGTTAGAATATTTTGCATGCAAATCATTTATCTGGAAATTACCTTTTGTCGCTTCAGAAGAAAATGCTTTTTCGATGTTTTGCTTGACAAGGTACGATATAAATTCACCGATAGTTATATTATAGCGCGAAATATGATCACCCTGGGTATCACCGATAGCCTGAGTACTTAAAGCATGGATAAAAGCTCCGCGTTCCTGAAAATCTCCACGCGAAATAAAACCGGTTTCAATCATAACCAGGTCGCGTATATTCCAGACATAGTAGAGATCAAAACCTGATGTTATATCGGAAGCGACAAAACAATAAAACTCGGGCCTTTTGTCCATACTTAAAATTACCCGCCTTAAGGAAAGGAATATGTTTTGTATTTTATCTGAAACTTCCGTGTCGAATTCACCTTTATCGGTAACCATTTTCGTAAAAGGGGAGTACACCCAGATAGTATCTCCAACCTCCCAGACCTTTACCTCAATATTAAATTCCTGCTTGCAAAGGTTCTTTATGGCCGATTCGATGTCTTTACGGGAATACGTAGGTGATACGGAACAGGCTAAGTTGAGGAGAATGAAAAAACTAAAGAGGACGGTCTTGAATGCGTTCTTTACCATATTTTTTAAATATTTCTACAATTTCGTCATATTCCAGTTCTCCTTTTTTAAGGAGTTCTTGCGCGAAATATTCCAGGATTTCTTTTTCTTTTGTTAAAACTTCGTCAACATCTTTTAAGCATGAATTCAATATTTTTTGCACATCACTATCGATTATTCTTTTGGTTTCCTCGGAGATATTCAGCTGGCTTCCGGAATATGTTTGCGTAAGAAGAGCGTCAAAATTACCCAGAAGGCCGCTCGGGCCCATGCCATATCTAAAAACCATATCATTAGCGAGATCCATCGCATAAGCAAAATCACTGCTTACACCGGAAGACGTTACTCCAAATTGTATTTTTTCCGCAGAATATCCGGCAAGCGCAGTTTTAATATTTGCTAAATACCATTCCTTTGAAGGAGCATAGACTTCTTCTTTTGGCCGGTGGCCGACGATACCTAAATAATCTTTTCTGGGAATAATCGAAGCCTTGATAACATCATCCGTGGGGTGAGTTAGGTATGCAATTATTGCATGCCCTGCTTCATGATAAGCAGTACCAACTTTTTCTTTTTCACTCAAGATAATCTCACTCTTAAGACCAAACACAACTCGATCATAAGCCTCGGAAAGGTCTTTGTATGTTATTCTTTCCCGCTTATTCCTTACAGAAATCATAGAGGCTTCTCCGATCATGCCTGATATGTCCGCAGGCGTAAAACCCAAAGCCCTTCTTGCTAACATCTCCGTATCTATTGAAGGCTCATACTTGACTTTTTTAAGATAGTAATCAAACAGTTTCTTTCGATCATCTAATCTTGGTTTCGCTATATATATTTTTCGCTCAAACCTGCCTGCGCGTGTTAAAGCAGAGTCCAATTCATCTTCTCTTACGTTAGTTGCCGCAATAATAATAATATTGTTTTCCACCTGGCGCAAACCATCCATCTCGGTTAAAAGCTGGTTTACAGTAGAATTATGATCCATTCCGGCCCCAAACCCTAAATCTGCCGTACGATGACGCCCAATTGAATCAATTTCATCAATAAAAATAATACAGCCACCATGTAGCTCGGCCAAAATTCTTGCTTCTTTAAACAAGCTCTTCATGCGTGCAGTGCCTATGCCGACAAACATACCCACAAACTCACTGCCAACTGCAGGCAAAAATGGTAATCCGGTTTCTGTGGCAATAGCTTTAGCTAAATAGGTTTTTCCGCATCCAGGAGGGCCAACCATAAGAACACCTTTTATGATTTTACCGCCGACTCGCTTTAACTGCGCCCTATCCTTTATTAAGTTGATTGCCTCCCAGACTTCTTTTTTAACCGATTCCATACCGACGACATCAGTCCATTTTATGTTTACGTCCGCCGGTTTTACTTTTTTCTGGCCCATCTTCGCCATTCCGCCGCCGTAGAAAAAATAAAAAGTAAAGAAGGTATAAATTCCGGCAAAAATAAAAGCAGTAATTATCCCAAGGAACAACTGGAGCGGGATGCTAGCCAAGGTCATTTTTTTGTAGAAGGATTCCAGCTCGACAAAGCTTTTCATGCCAACAACAAGAAGATAAGCCAATATCAAGAAGAGGATGAGCGCGATCAAAGCGACGATTATCTTAATCCAGTGTAATTTCCAATACTTCCGCCATTTGTGGTTATTCATAGAAGAATAATACCATATGTTTTACGTTTTGTCAAAACCACACCCAAACCGCCGCATGTAAAATTAATGATGCATACTTATCTTCATTGTATATTTTTGATAATCTCTGTTATGAATCAGTCAAATTTTGCGTGACTTTCTGTACTGAATTTGATATACTTATATAATGAATTCCTTAAAAATATTAATAAAAGTTTGTATTTTTGTCTGTTTAATAATATTTTACCAGCCATCTGATATTTCTGCTCAAGAAAACGCGCAAACCTCTTTCAATAAGGGCACAGATTGCGCTAAGCTGCGTAAATTTAAGGAAGCGATAAACTATTTCACTGAAGCAATAGCGTTAAATTCAAGCTATGCTAATGCTTATTATAATCGTGGCATCGCATACGGCATGATAAACAATCATAATCAAGCTATTTCTGATTTCAATAAAGTCATAGCCCTAGATCCTACTGATGCCGATGCTTATTATAATCGCGGGTTTGCTTACGACAGCATAAAAAATCATGGCCAAGCTATCTTAGATTACAGTAAAACCATAGAACTAAATCCTTCCTATGCTAATGCTTATTGTAATCGCGGCATAAATTATAGTGATGCGGGTAACTACCATCAAGCCATTTCTGATCTTACTGAAGCAATAAAGCTCAATCCCAATGATACCATAGCAAAAAGATATCTAAAATTCTTATCCTTTGATATTAATTCCATAGATAATAAAGATGCCCTTGGTAATGTTATGGAAAGATTAAATCTAGCTGAAAAAACAATAGATTATTTTTCGAAAATTATCAAAAAAAATCCAAGAGATTCAGAAGCATACTACATTCGCGGAAACGCCTATGCTGCAAGCGGCAAAACCGATGACGCCATATCAGATTTTACCAAAGCAATAGAGAATAATCCAAATTATCCTGAAGCTTATAATTGTCGTTGTAAAGCTTATATTTTGAAAAATAAATACGATGACGCCGTTTCTGATTGCAATAAGGCAATAAGTTTTGATTCTAATAATGCCGAATTTTATTATCATCAAGCCGAAGCTTATTGCTTTAGGAATGAATATGATAAGGCCTGGGATAGCATAAAACATGCTGAGGCATTAGGCTTTAAAATTCCTCCTTATTTTCTCGAAAAACTTAAAAAAAATTCAGGTAAAAGAAAATAAAGCTATAGAAAAGAGAAAACAGTTTTTTTACGCATCGATTTTATTGCTATTATATTAAAATGTTATATAATCACTTATTATGAATAGCGCAATCCTACTCATTTCTTGTCCCGACCAAAGAGGCATTACCGCCCAGGTTTCTAACTTCATCTATAAAAATAACGGAAACATCGAACACGCTGACCAACACATCGACAGCCAGACAAATACATTTTTTATGCGGATAGAGTGGTCTTTACAAGGTTTTCATATACCTAAAAATAAAATCGCATCTGAATTTTCCAGATTAGCCTCAAAATTTAGTATGAAATATCAGCTAAGTTTTAGCAGCGATATTGCACGTGCTGCGATTTTTGTCTCACAACACACGCATTGCCTGTATGATTTAATCTTAAGGCAAGGCGAGGGGCAGTTGCGATGTGTATTTCCTTTGATAATAAGCAATCATCCTGACGCTAAAAAAATTGCCGATAACTTTGCTATAAAATTTTCTCAATTCAAAACAGCTAGAGAGAACAAGCAGGAAACCGAAAAAAAAATCATCAGCCTTCTGAAAAAAGAGCGGATAGATTTAATAATCCTTGCGCGATATCAGCAAATACTTTCAAAAGATTTTGTTGATACTTTTACGAATCGCGTAATAAACATACATCATTCGTTTCTGCCTGCTTTTGCGGGAGAGAACCCTTACGGACAAGCTTACAGGCGCGGGGTTAAAATAATCGGGGCAACCAGCCACTATGTCACCGAAGAGCTTGACGCCGGCCCGATTATCGAACAGGATACGGTACGGATAAGCCATCGGGATTCAATTGATGATTTAAAGATGAAAGGTTGCGACCTGGAGAAGATAGTTTTGGGAAGGGCTGTTAGGTTGCATTTAGATAGAAAGATTTTAGTCTACAACAATAAAACAGTGATTTTTGATTAAGAACGAATACGCACGAATAAAAAACGAATTACCACGAATGAAGAATAAATGAACATAAAAAATTCGTGGAAATTCGTTCCAAATTCGTGGTAATTTGTGCAACAAAAAAACTGCCTTAGAAAGCCACAATAAATTATTTGCGTTTGAATAAAACTTATGATAAAGTATACATCTTTTCTTTTAGGCAAATGTCAAGTGAAGCAACAACCTTTCAAGCCCTGCTGGCGAAGAAAAGTTGCGCAGCTGAACTTGACCCAGCACTAATTTTTATATATGAAAAATATGCGCAAAAAAATTAGTGCTGGGTTTAATTCGCACTATCATTTTCTCTGCACCATGCCTGCCTTACGGCAGTCTAGGCTTGAAAAAATGATGTACTCATTAAAGGAGGAAACAATGATCAAAACAAAATGTCCGCTAAAAACATTTACATTGCTACTTGTCTTCTTATTATGCGCCTGTAACCCTCAAAAACCTAAAGAAACTAAGCTTGTGGCCTGGCACTGGATGAATGACCGTAAAGATGCCTTTAATGACCTCGCAAAACGATATAAAGAAAAAACCGGTATTGAAGTAGAATTCAAACTATTTTCACCACCTGATATATACTCCCAAAAAGTTATTGCCGCAGCAAGAGCAGGGAATCTTCCTGAAATTTTTGGAATTTTAGGCGAGAAGAGGACACTGGCTTCCTTTATTAAGGCCGGACACGTCCTGGGCCTTTCCTCTTATATGCAGAAAGATAATGCATTATGGGGACAAAGATTCTATCCTGAAACTATCGCAGTAGTAAGTTTTACCCCAAACAACACCTCTAAGATTCCAGAAGGTATCTATGGCGTCCCCATAGATACAACTATGATTCAATTTGTTTACAACAAAACACTTCTGAGACAAGCCGGAATAAACCCAGATAACCCCCCTAAAACCCTGGACGAATTTATCGAACAAGCGAAAAAAGTAAAAGAAAAAAAGGGAGTAAACGGCTTTGTTTGTGGGTGGGGAGAAGGGTGGCTGCTTGATTGTCTGGCTTCAGAGTGGGCAATGAATTTAATGGGAGAAGAGAAACTTTTCAAGACTATAAAAGGAGAAATACACTATACAGATAAAGACTGGGTAGAAGTTTTCTCATTATTTGCCAAACTGCGCGACTCAGGTATCCTGACTCCCAATATAACCACAATGATAAATAAGGAGTCAGAAGATGCTTTCTCTAAAAATAAAGCGGCTTTCTCTTTTAACGGCACATGGGCGGTTAATGTTTACAAGCAGCTTGGTTTAAATATGGATTATGGTTTCTTCCCACTACCAAAGGTATCGGATAAATTTCCTGTAAAAGTCTGGGGCGGAGCAGGCTCATCGTTTATGGTTAATGCGCATTCGCCAATTAAAGAAGAGGCTGTGAAATTCCTAGAGTGGCTGACCCAAAAAGAACAACAGGAATTTCTTGTAAAAGAAACAAATAATCTTCCGTCCATAAAAGATTGCGAAAATGCTTTTCCTCCGATACTTAAAACGCTTACCGGAAGCTTTAAGATGCTTACGCACCCGAATACATGGCCATATAACGAAGATTCCCGGGTAATCGAAGTAATGGACAAAGGTTTACAGCAGATAGTTATGGGTATAAAAACCCCTGAAGAAATCGCAAAGGAAATAGATGAGGTTAAATCACGGGTTTTGCGCCAACGATAGAAAATCCGGTTTACGGTTGCGGTTGCGAAGCTCGTCACGGTTGCGTCAAACGTGAGACGCCCGACGATAGACGAAACGAGTAGCACAACCGATAGACGTATGACGATTTAAAAAATGAGCAACAACGAAACCAATAGCTTCACAGACAAATTTAAGAATTTTTCTTTTGTCCTTCCGGCATTTTTGATCTTTTCTATTTTTTACATCTACCCCTTCATATACACTTTCATTTTAAGCTTCCATCGCGGTGATGCCATATCCAGCCTTGAGTTTGTCGGTTGGGCAAACTTCAAAGAAGTGCTTATTTACGATAAAGACTGGTGGCGCTCAATGTATAATGGGGGTTTTATAACCTTTTGGGCATTTACTTTCCAGAACATACTTGCATTTGCTCTGGCTCTTGCCGTAGACAGAGCAACCCGCACCGGAAAAATTTACCGCGTAATATTCTTTATTCTGCCGGTTTTATCAGAAATCATCATCGGGCTCTTAATGAGGGAAATCCTTATATCTGATCCCGGAATATTAAATCAATGGTTAAAAAAAGCCGGTTTTGGGTTTATTGCCACAGACTGGCTGGGCAGAAATAGTGTACTTCTTACTACCGCGCTTGTGCATTGCTGGAAAGGGTTTGGCTGGGCATTCGTAATCTTACTTGCCGGCCTGCAAACCATACCTGAACAACTCTACGAAGCTGCGCGTATCGACGGTGCAAATTCCTGGCAAACCTTCAGAAAAGTAACCTTGCCGCTTTTAACTCCGGTTATCGCAATGGTCCTTGTGCTTACAATTTTAGGCACCATGCAGGCTTTCGCGATGATTCTTGCTTTGACAAGAGGAGCGGGCGGGCTAACAGAGGTGCCGGTAATGAGAATATATAACCATCTTCGCGGCAGCCAGGTCGGCCTTGCTTGCGCCGAAGGTGTTGTACTTGGCATTATGCTTATAACGATTTCTTTCATTATGCTTTATGTTTCAAAAAAGATAAGAAAGCGCTGGGGTGTATTACCGACATAGAGGTTAACCAAGGTTAACCAAGGTTAATCCAGGTTAAACAAGGTTAACCGAGGTTACAAAATATAAATCGCGGCTTCAAATCTTTAGGCAACCTAGATTAACCTCGGTTAACATCGATTAACCTTGGTTAACCTAAACAGGAGAAATAGTGTATTATCGTTTTAAAAAAGTAATTATTTTGATATTATTGCACACTTTTCTATTAAGTGTTGCCTTAAGCTGTATTTATCCACTTTTCTGGATGCTTAATGTTTCTTTTAAAACAGAGCAGCAATTTAGAGACGATTACGGTATGAAGATCGCCACCCAGCCTAGTTTTGAAAACTATAAATATGTTATATTTGAAGGGAAGCTCGGCTCTTATTTTGTAAATAGCGTTTTCTATACTTTTGTTACTGTCTTTTTTATTGTAATTTTTTCTTCGCTTGCAGCTTATGGTTTTTCGCGATTGCATTTTTGGGGCAAAAATTTTATATTTTTTATGTTTCTTGCGGCGATGATGATACCATTACCCGCAGGTTTTGTTCCGGTCTATATATTACTGAACAAATTTTTCGTATTATTCAACACCGCATTTCCGTTCCTTAAGCCGTTTAGTATTGCTGAACGCAGCGGATATATTTTTGCAATGGTAAATATGGGACTTTCTTTAAGCATTTATCTGCTTAAGACATTTTTTGACCAATTGCCGCGCGATTTAGAAGATGCTGCGCGCATCGACGGCTGCAACCGCGTTCAAATATGGTGGAATGTAGGTCTTCCGTTAGTTGCGCCTGCGCTTGCGGTAGTAATAATCTTTAACGCTATGACTGTGTGGAATGAATTCGTCCTTGCTTCTTTAATGTTTACGGAAGACAATTTAATGCCTCTTCAGGTAGGTCTAATGGAAATCTATAATCGCAACATAATTCAACATACGCTTATTATGGCAGCGCTTGCGCTTGCGGCTCTTCCAATAATACTTCTTTATCTTAAAATGCAGAAACAAATCATTAAAGGCTTAACGGCGGGAGCAGTCGTAGGATGATTACAAAGGTCAGAAGTCAGAAATCAGAAGTCAGAAGTCAGAAGTCAGATAAAAAATCTGTCATCTGTTTTCTGTCATCTGTCATCTGTCATCTGTCGTCTGTTATCTGTCTTCTGTCGTCTGTTGTCTGTCTTCTGCCTTCTATTTGCCTCGCGCAGGAGGATTCGGGTGAATACGTAAAAAAAGCCTGGTCGATTCAAGGCCAAGGTAAATTTGATGAAGTTTACAAAATAACCGATGAATGCATCGCTAAGTTTTCCCCGGAAGCAGATAAATTAGCCCTACATCTTAAAGCGTTCCCGCCGCAAAACGAAGAAACCACTTACAAGGTAATGAATGATGTTGCTGAATGTTATTTTATAAAAGGCGAAACTCTGCGCGATGTAGCTCAAGACGAAGAAGCAATAAAAGCGCTTGAAGAAGTGATTAAAAAATATCCTTACGCTCAAGCCTTCGATCCCTCAAGAGGAACATTCTGGTCCATAAAAGAAACATCACAAACTGTTATCGACGAAATAATCGGCAGGCAAAAAGCCGACACATGGGAAGTTAAAAAAGATATCAAAGTTGAGCTCTATGACGAAGGCCTATTCCCTGTTGATTACGCAAAATATGGGGAATTTACTAATTTAGGAACAAAAGATTATAAATATATTATTAAAGACCAGATAGGCTTATCAAAAGCAACGGGAGAAGGGGTCTACCCCAATACAAGCTCCATAAAATTTGATCCTGAATTTATAAAACTAAAAAAGGATTTATCAAGTATTGATCATTGGAACGTACTCAATAGCCGTAATTTTAAAACTGCCTTCTATAAATGGAATATCGCTCCTGAGCCGGAAGGCGTGCGCCAATTTTTTATCGGTGACATCCTGGAGAGAAGCGGGCAATTAAAGCAAGCCATAAAAGCTTATTACGCGGTTCTGGCCCATTTCCCTAATGCCTACGGCTGGACATATTGGCACACACCATGGTATATAGGTAAGGCGGCTTTATATCGCATAAAATATCTCCTTAAAAACCATCCGGAATTAGGCTTAAAACTTGAAGGCGCGTCTTTAGAAATCACAAATGGGTATGATAACGAAATACGCAATGACATCTTCCTGGTAAACCCGGGCAAATTAATAAAAGTTAATTTATGGGATAAGGTTTGCGCGAAAACAAATCTTTGTTTGCAAAAAGAAAGAAAACCGGGAAAAATTATTCAAACCAGGGGGGGAAACGACGTAAAGCTAATAAAGTATTCGAATGGTGACTGGCGGCTATCGGTAAAAGGTAAGCCCTTTATGATTAAAGGCGTAACTTACGGGCCGACAATGGTAGGAGAATCACCGGATAAAGGAACCCAGCAAAATTGGACATTGCAGGATATAAATAAAAACAACATAGTTGATTCTCCTTTTGAAACATGGGTTGATGCTAATCAAAACAATATACAAGATAAAGGAGAAAACGTAATAGGCGACTACCAACTCATGAAAGAGATGGGGGTCAATTGTATAAGAGTGTACCATCAACCTTTTAAAATAAATAAGGAAATTATTAGACAATTATACGAAAAATATGGTATATATACCCTAATGGGCGATTTCCTGGGAAAATATGCCCTCGGAAGTAAGGCTCCATGGAATCCCGGTACCGACTATGACAACGAAGAGCATAAAAAGAATATGCTCGAAAGCATAAAAGAAATGATCCTTGAGTTTCGCGACGAAGAAGGTGTGTTAATCTGGATCATTGGCAACGAAAACGTATATGGTGTCGCGTGTAATGCCGATAAAAAACCGGAAAGCTTCTTTAAATTTGCAAACGAAGCTGCTCTTTTAATAAAGTCACTTGATCCAAAAAAGCGGCCGGTAGCGATTGCCTCCGGAGACACATTGTTCCTTGATGTTTTTGCCAAGAATTCTCCTGACATCGATATTTTTGGCACAAATTGCTATCGCGGCAAATATGGATTCCTTGATTTATGGGATGAGGTAAAGAGGGTCGCCGATAAACCCGTAATGATCACCGAATACGGCGCGCCTTCTATTGCTCGAGACTATTCAATACAGGAGAGCGAGGAATTCCAGGCCGAATACCATAAAGCAGCCTGGTTTGATATATCTTGCAATTCCTGCGGTTACGGAGCAGGCGATTCCGTCGGCGGAGTGATTTTTGAATGGATTGATGAGTGGTGGAAAGCTTACAAGCCTTTCTATCATGATAAAAAACCGCTTTTTGCAGGGCCGTTTTTAGATGGCTACATGCATGAAGAGTGGCTCGGGGTAACCGGCCAAGGCGAAGGAAAAAACTCCCCATTCCTTAGGCAGCTAAAAAAATCATATTTCACATATAAAGAATTGTGGAACTAAGTACATCACAGAATTGTCTAAGAGTAAGAGATCGGGGAGGTGAAAATCGCAAGACATTAGTGTAACGGTTAAGGATATGTTTATGTATATCGGATAATATAAAATATTGTTCTAGAAAGGAGGGAAAAAGATGCGTAAAATTTTAGGGTTATTTCTGGTGGCTTTAGTTGTATGTGGTTTTTCTTACGCAGCTGAAGAAAAGAAATTTGACGT
>JBAZGZ010000034.1:0-10769 GCA_041652615.1 Candidatus Omnitrophota bacterium
CGGCAGGTGCGCTTAAAGATACAAGAGCAAATTTAGAAGCTGCCGCAGACGGAGAAAATATGGAATGGACAAGGCTCTATGCTGATTTTGCGAAAAAGGCGAAAGATGAAGGATTCACTGAGATTGCTAATTCATTTGATCAGATTTCCAAAGTAGAAAAATTTCATGAAGCAAGATATAGAAAACTTATAAATAATATAACAAACAAAGAAGTCTTTAAAAAGAAAACCCCGGTTAAGTGGCACTGCATTAACTGCGGGTATGTTGTTGAATCTGATAAGGCTCCGGATCAATGCCCGGCTTGCAAGCATCCGCAAAGTTTTTACGAAGTACTTGCGGAAAACTGGTAGAGATAAGATATAAAGTCCACTGGTTAGAGGTTCTCTAATTAGTGGATTTTTCTTCTTGACAAAATGATACTAATATGGTATCATTTCTAATGAGGCCAGCATTTTTCCAAGCCTGTAGTGGCGCAGGAAAAATGATAGGCCGAATTTGACCCCGCCCTTTTACAAAAGGGCGGGGTTCAATTCCGACAAACAACTTATGTTCGTCACGACGGGTGTCGTGACTCCATAAGTTGTGTCGTCATTAAAGGAGGTGAATATGGTGAGGAATTTTATCTATCGGTTAATTCGTCCAGTCGTGCATTGTAAAGAAGGCTGCCTTAGGGTGTCCTTGGCATGACGCTAAACTGCCTTATTAAAAAAGCAGGTTCCAAGCCGCACTCAACAACTTGAAAAAACTTTGCGTTTGGTGCCTGTGGTCTTAATCTAGATAAAAGCGCTCCAGATAGAGGCTAACCGAATTATTAAAATGCAGGTTCCAAGCCGTAAATTGCAACCGGGAAAAGATTTGTGTTTGGTCCTGCAGTTTTTTAATTATAACAAAGAGCAAATAGCATGAAGCTTATTACCCGCGACACAGACTATGCTTTAAGAGCGATCTGTTTTATCGCTAAAAACAAAAATAAAAAAGTATCAGTTTCCAGATTGGTTAAGGAGTTAAAAATCCCAAGGCCGTTCCTGCGTAAGATTCTGCAAGTATTAAATAAAAAAAATATATTAATTTCCCATAAGGGTATCGGCGGGGGGTTTGTGCTGGCTAATTCTGCAAAAAAAATAACCCTGACGGATCTAATAAAAATATTCCAAGGCCCGGTACATTTAAATGAATGCCTTTTTAAGAAAAGAAAATGCCCCAATACCGAAACCTGCCCCTTGCGTAAAAAAATAAAGGATATAGAAAAATACGTTGTGAAAGAATTGAATTCAGTGACTTTAGCTTCATTGATGTGATTGTGCTAAGAAAAAAATTACAATAAATGTGGCGGTAGCGGCCAACACAATTTACCCGTATTTATACATTCGCGGCGCCAAAACCGCAGCCTTCAGGCTGCGGATATATATGAGCGCCGCTTTAGTATTCGCCATGCCGAAACCTCGGGCTTTAGCCCGAGGAGTTATGGAAGGCTTCATTAACCTTAATATGCTTAAGGTTCTTATTGAATAGTTTCCTATCCCGCAACCATAGTTTTTGAAGGTAATCTGAGGAAGATACCGCGCATCGCATAGTTATTGTCTAAAACAGGTATAGTGGTAAAATAGAAAATTAGAAGCGGATATCCGTTTCTATAATCAAAGGAGGCATTTTATGGCAATGGGACCATTCTCGCCAATTTTTTCGCTCATTCCTTTTATTTTGGTAATTTCTCTCAGTTTCTTTATCCTGGTTGTTATCAGCAATGTTAAGGTCCAGGCGCTCAAGATATTCGGATACGTTATCGTCGCGCTTTGCTGGTTTACGGCAATTTTGATTTTTTCAACATGCGTTTGCAAACAAATGCGTGGAATGTGCCCCGGAATGCCTACCAAGCGTGGTATGATGGATCGATCCAAGGGGATGCAAGAAGCGCCCGTAATGCCTAAGGGACAGAGTTGCCCAAAGATGCAGTCAAAATAAAGAAATAAAGATTTCTTAAATAAGGGGAGTGGAATGAAACCAGTAAAATTAACTTTTTTTATCGCGTGCTCACTATTATGTTCCTGTTTATTACTTGGCTTTGCCCAGGCACAAGAGTTTTCGGCAGATTTTTCATCAAAAGGTATTGGCGGTAAAACTACAGGCAAAATTTTTAACGCAAATTATAAATCCCGCATGGAGGTAGGCGATATTATTACTATTGCCAAAATTGATCAGAACAAAGCCTGGGTTATTATGCTTAAAGACAAAACTTATATGGAAATGCCTTTGACTTCAAGCAGTTTTGTTGCCGGTGATAAAAATCTGCCCGGTGAGGTAGAGAGAAAATTGCTAGGAAAGGAAACTTTGGATGGCAAGGTGGTTGATAAATACAGAATAGTTTATACCGCCGGAGCAAAAACCAATGTTCTTTTTTCATGGATACTTCCCGATTCAGGGATTCCCGTTAAAACCGTTGCCGAAGATGGAAGTTGGGAGGTAGAGTATAAAAATATTCAACTTGGTAAGCAGCCGGATGACTTATTTGAGCTTCCTTCCGGCTACAGTAAATTTTCAATGCCTACAATGAAGGATGTTATGGGAACAGCAATGGAGGGTTTGTCCGGAAAGCTTAGCAATTGAATTTAAAGACAATGACGCAGGCGCAAAATCTAAATATACGCGAAGAAGACATAATTGAAAAATTCATAAGGGCTAAAGGCCCCGGCGGCCAGCATATAAATAAAACTTCAAGCTGCGTATATTTAAAACATATACCAACGGGCATCGAGGTAAAGTGCCAGAAAGAGCGGTCTCAGGCGGCGAACCGTTGTGTCGCCAGGAAACTTCTTTTCGAGAAAATTAAAACTCAGAGGTTAAGGCAAGCTTTAGAAAAGAAATCAGAAATAGAGAAGTTACGGCGCAAAACGCGTAAAAAGCCAAAACGGCTTAAGCTTAAAATTCTTGAGGCTAAACGCAAGCATTCAAATAAAAAAAGTTTACGATCGAAAATCATAAATTTGGATTAAAAAATATTTAGGTTACGAATGGAACTAAGGCTTAGTAACCCGTAATACAAGGAGGTATTTTATGAGCGGTTCATCTCAGCAGAAAACTCACGGTTTAGCTATTACAAGTTTAGTATTGGGTTGCCTTTTTTTGATTCCAATCTTGGGAGTCCTTTTTAGTTTACTGGCGGTTATTTTCGGCATTATCGCCTTGACGGTAATTTCAAAAAATAAAGAAACTTATAAAGGAGGCGGACTGGCTATCGGAGGTATTATACTGGGTGCTGTAGGAATAATTATGGTTCCCATATTAATGCTTTTAGCGGCAATCGCGATACCTAATTTATTAAGAGCAAGAGTTAATGCCAATGAGGCGTATGCTATGAATGTTGTTCGGACTGTATCTACTGCTGCTGAAAGTTATAAGGTTTCAAATGGCCAATACCCTTCCAAAGAGGAAGACCTGGTCTCTAAAGAACCGCAATATATAAATGAATCATACAATAATAAAACTCTTAATGGCTACAATTATTCAGTGGCATTTAGTCCGGATAGCTATACTATAACCGCCAGTCCTGAAAAATGTTTTGTAACCGGGGCTAAGATATTCACTATGCAAAATGGTGAACTTTCCGAAAGCAAGTGTAAATCAAGCTCAAGCTCTGATTATTGAGATTGAGGCCTGTATTATAGGTATATAATTAAATAAGAAATAGAATACATAAGTTAAGCTTTTGTAAAAAAAATCTCTTCAGGCATTTTGTAGCAGAAAAAAACCTATATTTTATAAGCATTTTTTACCTTTTAAATCTTTCGGGCATTCTTGTAAAAAGTGCAAAAATATGGTATATACAAAGTAGAAAAGGGTAAAATTGACAATTTGGTAAAGTGCATTTACCAGGGCTTCTTGGCCAGGGAAATGCAGCTGAAAAAGGCAAACTCCGAGTAATCGGAGGACGCAAAGCTAAAGGGTCCGGACGTTAAGTCAGGACAGCCTGGCCGCCAGAAGGGTGGAAAAAGACCTTGAGTTTGCCTCAAGGTCTTTGTATTTTATGGCCCCGAGCTTTGCTCGGGGTTTTTTAATGAGCACGTGATTTTTCAAGCCGTAGGCTGCCGTAAGGCAGACGAGACGTAGAAAAATTACAGTGCGAATTAATCCTGAGCGAAGGAGTAAAGCGACTGAGTCGAAGGATATAATTTAAATTTATAAAGTATTTGGAGTGGTGGGAGAGGCGACGAAGGATTTACCCCGGCTCACAGGGTGAGTCAAAAAATTCTCTACGATAATTTTTTGACGCTCGCCGGGGTTAATTCGGCTAGACATTTTTTCAGACAGGAAATCTGAAAAAATGTAAGCCTCATTAAGGAGGCGAAAATGAATATAAAAGATATGCAAAATCCGGAAAACATGAAACATCGCGTGATAACAATGCTTGACAGGGGGGAGCTTGATTTTCTTGATAAATTGGGGAAAGACGCGCTTTTTTCCACAGGGCACAAACTTTCGCATAACGAAATCTTACGCGCGTTGATTGATTTTTCAAGGGAGATCGGGCTTTCGGCAAATGACGTGGACTCAGACATAGCGTTAAAGGAAAAATTGTTTAGGCAAATCCGTGAAAGTTTACAAAAATAATAGATGCGGATGTCCGCGGATCAAAACGCGGATAAACGCACGGACATTGCGTAAATCCGCGTAAATATCCGCGGTAATCCGCTTCTAAAGAAAAGGAGGTGTGCAATGAGAAAGTTCGTGGCGGTTATCTTTACATTAATTATAGCATTGTCTTTAACTTCGCAGGGTTATCCGCAAGGTGCGCAGAATCCTGCTACCTCAGCTATCGCATTAAGTGAAGTAAATCCTTATCGTATAAGCGCAGCTGATCCAACACAACCCGCGATGAAGAATATAGGCACGCAGGAGCCTGCTTATCAAGGCACGCCGGTTGAAAAAATGGGCGCAGGGGTGACAAATATGGCTACGTCATGGGCAGATGTACCTGCCAAAATTGCGGAAGTATCGGAAAGGGATAACCTTTTTCTTGGAGTTACTCTTGGTTTAGGTGAAGGTATAGTTTCCGGTGTAGTAAGGGGAGTTTCAGGGGCGGCTGATACCGCGACATTTGGTGTGCCGCCTTATAATAGGCCCGTAATGGAACCGGCATATAAAGTAGATAATCCTAACGAGGGTTTTAAAGTAGATATTATGAAGTGGTGAAGGGAGGCGCGGGGCCAGGCGCTTAAAGCGTATTTGGTCCTGTCTTTTAATGAGGCCAACGTTTTTCCAAGTTAAAAGCGAAGGAAAAACGTTAGGCCGAATTAACCCCCACACCAATGTTTGTATTTATAATTGAGCATCCTGCCTTATATTTTTTGAAAACATACCTTTTATAAAACATCAAAATAGCGTATCAAACATTGGTGTGGGGGTATAATTCGACTAAGTTATTTTTTAGACAGGAAGTCTGAAAAATAACAAGTCTTATTATCGCACTGTGATTTTTCCGGCGCCACCATAGGCTTGGAAAAATAACGAGCTCATTATATTTTTATGCAAAATTTAATTAAAGTGATATAATTGCAAATGCAAATACCCCGCCTCGCAGAAGATGCGTAAAATTTCCGAAGGAAATTTTACAGCGCTCGGCGGGGTTAATCCCCTTACGGGGATAATTCGACTAAGCCCCGATGAACTTTTCAAAAATTTCTACGAAATTTTTGAAATAATAGGGTCATCGGGACAAGTTTCATTATTCGCGCTATTATTTTTCTTTCGCCACTACCGGCTCGGAAAAATAATGCGCTCATTAACATGGACATAAAAATAGAAATAAACGCAAAACAGAACGGGAAGTTTATTGTTGATTGTTTGTCTTCCAATAAAACTTTTAGCGTAGACGTAGGCAAAGAGATCTCTTTATTGGAGGGCCCCAATCCGCTTGAATTATTTTTGAGCGCGTTAGGCAGCTGCGTGGCTGTTTATGCCGAAAAGTATTTGATTCAGCACTCGGTTGAATTTAAAAAATTAAAAGTAGAAGCCGTCGCCGGGCTTTCTATTGATTCGCCAAGCCGTTTAGTGGATATAAAATTAAAAGTTTATACGGATGCTTTACTGGATAAAGACGCAAAAGAAGTTTTTCTTAGATTTATGAAAAACTGCCCGATACATAATACAGTTATTAATACTAAAGAAATTAGCGTCAGCATAGTTTAAATGGTTATAACTTTACAATTATCTTCAGATTTAAAAATTATCCCGCAGATAAGCCGGGATATTATCAAACAGATAAAATCAAAGAATATCAGTGATGATGATCTTTTTGATATCCGTTTGGCCCTGGAAGAAGCTTTGGTTAATGCCATTAAACATGGCAATAAAGGCAAGCCGAGTAAGAAAGTTTTTTTAAAAGTTCTAATCAAGGCGCATATGGTAAGCATACAAATAAAAGATGAAGGTGAGGGCTTTGATTCGGATGAGCTGACGAGCCCGCTTTTGACAAAAAATCTGAAAAAAACCCGCGGCAGAGGCATTTTTTTGATAAAAAATCTTATGGATAAAGTAGAGTTTTTTGATGGTGGTAGCGGGATAAAAATGGTAAAATTAATGAAGCAGCAGCTTTTCAAGCCAAAAGGCGCAGAAAAGCTGCGTAGCTGAATTAACCCCCACACCAATGTTTAAAACAATGTTTTTGTTTTTACAAAAAATATTTTTGAGAAGCAAGCTAATAAATTAGATTTAATTATAAATATAAACATTGGTGTGTGGGTTAATTCGCACAGTGATTTTTCCGGCGCCACTAGCGGCTTGGAAAAATCACGTGCTCATTAAGGAGGTCCAAATGAATATAAGTACTAGCCAGAAAAACGACATAACTATTTGCCGCATAGACGGAGATATTAATATTAATACTTCCCCGCAATTGCGCAAGGCGTTTGAAGAGTTCGTGCAGAAAAATATAAAAAAGATAATCGTAGATTTTTCTTCAGTTAAATATATAGATAGTTCAGGGCTGGCTACTTTCATAGAGTTGTTGCAGCGCATGAGAAAATCAGGCGGAAATTTCCGCATTTGTAATATGGATCAGAAGGTAAAAAATATTTTTGAAGTGACCAAGCTTCATAAAATTTTTGAGATTTTTGACACGCAAGCATCGGCAGAAAATAATTTTTAAATGATAATTAAAATCGGCCGGACAATCATTGAGCTTATAAAAAACATAAAAGGGGTATGCGCCCTTTTTGGCAGTATACTCTATTGGATCATATTCGGGCCTTTTAAAGGTAAAAGCGCCTCGCGTCAGAGCATTTTTAACCAGATGATTTTCGCGGGGCTCTCTTCTTCACTCATCGTATTTTTCGTTACCATATTTACCGGCATAGTTTTAGCCATGCAATCCGCCTATCAGCTTCAAAAAATGGGAGCGGTGTTGTATGTCTCATCTTTGGTGGCTATTTCTTTATGCAGGGAGCTTAGCCCGGTTTTGACTGCGCTTGTTGTGGCAGGCAGGGTCGGTTCAGCTATCGCCGCAGAGCTTGGCACAATGAAGGTTAGCGAACAAATAGAAGCGCTTGAAACCATGGCAATTAATCCGGTCAGGTTTTTAGCTGTGCCAAGATTTTTAGCTTTATTATTCATGCTTCCCTGCCTTACTATTATAGGTAATATCTCAGGCATAATCGGCGGTTATCTTGTCGGCGTGTATAGTTTGAAAATTAATGCCGATTTATACATCCAGACAACCTTTAAATATTTAGAGATAAAAGATATATATACGGGCATTGCTAAATCTTTTGTCTTCGCGGTAATAATCGCTCTTATCGGCTGTTTTGAAGGGTTGAACACAAGAGGCGGCGCTGAAGGCGTAGGCAGGGCTACAACCAGAAGCGTAGTCATTAGTTTTATACTTATTATTTTGGCTGATTGCGTAGTTACGGGGATATTCTATTTCACTAAATTATAATTATGAGTCCAACCCTTCCAAAACACATTATGTTTGTCTGTGAAAATATGGTAGTTCTAGCAAAGAATAGAAATTTGGGCAAAAACGATAATTTTAAAGAAGGAAGGGCTGGATGAGCGAGCAAACCCATAAAGAAGAACCCATAATTTCCCTAAAAAATGTTTCCAAGTATTTTCAGGGAAAAAAAACCATAGATAGCATAAGCCTGGATATTTTTCGCGGAGAAACATTCGTGATTATGGGCTGCTCTGGTTCGGGAAAAAGTACGCTGGTCAGGTTAATGACCGGGATACTTAAACCTGACGAGGGAAGTATTATTATAAAAGGCAAGGACATATCAAAAGTTTCAACTGATGATCTGGATCAAGTAAAGAAAACTTTCGGTATGCTTTTTCAGTATTCGGCCCTGCTTGATTCTTTGACAGTAGAAGAGAATGTTGCGCTGCCTATTAAGGAACACGCCAAGCTTGCTCCCGAAATTGTAGAGATTATTATCAAAATGAAACTTTCGTTGGTGGGTTTACGCGGTTATGAAAAATATTATCCTTCGCAGATTTCCGGAGGTATGCGTAAGCGCGTCGGCCTTGCGCGAGCGATAGCTTTGGATCCGGATATTGTATTTTATGATGAGCCAACCTCAGGCCTTGATCCGGTTGTCGGCGGGGCAATCGATAAATTAATAAAAGAATTAAGCGAAAAACTTCTTATCACTTCTGTGGTAATAACTCATGATATGCAAAGCGTCTTTAACATCGCAGACAGGGTTGCGATGATTCATAAAGGAAAAATTGTGGATGTGACCTCGGGCAAAGAGCTTAAGGGTTCTTCGAATCCATATATACAGCAATTCATAAATGGAAGGCCAAATGGGCCAATAGACTTTTTTAAAGAGGATATAGGAATAGAGGAGATATTTGGTTTGTAATTGAACGCAGATTCCCGCAGATGTAACGCAGATGGTCGCAGATAAAGTCATCTGCGAGAATCTGCGTTGATTTCGCGAAAATCTGCGTTAAACAAAAAAGAGGAGTAGATATTATGAAAAAATATGGTAACGAATTTAAAGTTGGTTTATTTATTGTTATTTGTCTAATCGGCCTTGCGGTTATAACTTTTAAAACCGGTAAGGTTAATGTCAAAAAAGAAGGTTATTCTCTCTATGTTACTTTTGATGAAATCGCGGGTCTTAGCAAAAAAGCTCCGGTTATGCTCAATGGTTTTGAGGTCGGGAAGGTAGAAGATATCCAAGTTTCTGACACCGATGATAATACGAAAATCACTTTAAAATTATGGATTGATAAAAAAGCCAAAGTAAGGGATAGCGCAGAAATTTCCATAAAGACAATGGGGCTTATGGGAGAAAAATACATACAGATATCTTCACATAGCGGTAAATTCATCAATGCCGACACAATTCTTTGCGGAAAGGCATATATGGATATAGACTCGCTGATGGATCAAACAAAAATTTTAACCGAAGAAGCAAAGAAATTATCGGCTAATCTTAATAATACGGTTGAAGGAAGCAAAGATGAGATTGCTGCCATTATCAAAAACCTGGAAGCGACTTCTAAAAATGTGGAAGAGCTCACGGCTGATTTAAAGGCAAATCCATGGAAGCTTTTGTCTAAGCCTAAAGGCAAATAAGAATTGTGTAATGTGTAAAGTGTAATGTGTAAAGTGTAATGTGTAAAGTGAGTGTAATGGGTCTATGTGTAAAGTCATTACACAACCAAACATTACACCGGCATTACACATTACACAGTAAACTTTACACAATTAATGATGTGCCGTCGCAGATAGCGGTATTTAGTTCGGAAAGTCCTTCCCGGCAGCTCGAAAATTCTAGCCCCAGAGAAAGTGTGATTTCTCTCACTTCTTCTATCATTTTTATTCTTAAGGTAAGCGGAAGGTAATTATACCCTCCAATTTTCTCTCCGGTTTTAAGATAAAGTGTTTCCCACAGCTTGGCATATTCAGGGAATGCTTTATTCATACGCTTTAAATTATCCGGTTTTGCCTTGTATGTTGAGGTGATGATTTGTTTTACCCCGGATTTTTTTAAGGCGCGTATAACCTTTTTTATGTCTTTTGTATTTAACGGATAGATCAGAGGGTCAAATCTTACCGCAACAGGGATATTTTTAGAAAGCGCGCTTATTGCTTCCAGTTTTTCTTTAGGAGTGTAATTCAGAAAAGGCTCAATTCTTTTTGCAATTTTTTCATCCAAAGAAGTCAAAGTAAAACTCACCGTAACATTTTTAAACTCACGAAAAACGTCAATGTCCCGGGTTATTAGCGCAGATTTCGTGACTATATTTAATCTTCCATCAAAATCTTTTAAAATAATCAGTGTTTTACGGGTTAATTGAAGTTTTTCCTCTAAGGCCTGATAAGGATCTGAGGAGTTAGCTATAGTTATGGTTGAATTTTTAGGAATTTTTTTAATGAGCACATTATTTTTCCAAGCCTCATACGGCGCCGAAAAAATGCTAGTGCGAATTACCCCTGAACGAAATGAAGGGGTAAAAGACATTTCCAGCCTTTTTAATAACTCTTTTTTTGGCCTTGGTTGTGAAAAGTTTCTGATGTAAGAAGAAGCATAGCAATAAAGGCACCCATGTCCGCAGCCGGTGTAAGCAGAGAAACTATATTTAGCCGGACATGTGCAATATTTACTTTTCCAAGGGTCGAAAGGCGTAATTAACGGCATATTTTATTATAACATATAGAAACTAGAGTACAGAAACTAGAGTACAGAAACTAGAGTACAGAAACTAGAGTACAGAAACTAGAGTACAGAGAACAGTGGAAAATGGGATGTTTACTTGCTGCGCTT
>JBAZGZ010000035.1:0-1291 GCA_041652615.1 Candidatus Omnitrophota bacterium
TATCCTTTGCATTTAGGCATTACTGCTACAGGTTCGTTTTTGAATGGTATAGTCAAATCTTCCATAGGATTAGGTGGCCTTCTTTCCAAAGGCATAGGCAATATTATAAGAGTGTCGTTAACTGCTCCTTCTTACTGGGAAATCCGTATCGCAAAACATATATTACAAGCGCTTGCTTTAAGAAAACGAGAACCGGAGATTATATCTTGCCCGACCTGTTCGCGTTGTGAAGTAGATTTAATAAAAATAGTAGATAGATTCAACGAAGTGCTCCAGAAAACGCATTTAGAAAAGCCATTGCGCGTGGCGATTATGGGTTGCGTGGTAAACGGGCCGGGAGAGGCAAGGCAAGCTGATATCGGCGTCGCATTTGGCAAGAAAAAAGCAGTTATCTTTAAAAAAGATAAAATTATAAAACAAACCGATGAAAAAAATATAATAACGGACTTATTTAAAGAGGTGGCAAGACTATGAATGCAAAAGAGATTAAAAAAGAATTGCGCAAAGAGTTGAGTTTCCTTGGCGGAGCAGAGACAAAACTTAGCGAAGAGCTTGTCCGGGATAGAATAACGAAAATCTTTGATTATTGGGAAAAGGAAAAGGCTCGCCCCATTGAAGCGTCGCTAAAGGAAGCTGTTATAAGAGAATTGTGCGATGAATTCCTTGGTTGGGGGCCGCTGCAGCAGCTTATGGATGATCCGGAAGTTACTGAAATAATGATAAACGGGCCTCATAAAATATATATGGAAAAAGGCGGTAAAAAAGTCGTTACCGATGTTAAATTTGACGATGAAACGCATTTGCGCCACAGTATCGAAAAAATGCTTATCCCTGCGGCCCGGCGCGTTGATGAATCTTATCCCTACGTTGATTTTTCATTAAAAGACGGTTCGCGTGTAAACGTTATAATACCGCCGCTTTCCGTAGGGGGCGCAACGGTCACTATCAGAAAGTTCTTACGCAGTATCAGCGTAATAGAAAATTTAGTTGAACTCGGCACGATTGATGACAGGATGGCAAAATTTTTAGTTGCTTGCATAAAAGCAAAAGTAAATATCCTTTTCTCAGGTGCAACCGGAAGCGGTAAAACAACCACCCTAGAGGTTTTATCTTCCTATATAAATCCTCAGGAAAGAATAATAGTAATCGAGGACACTCTGGAACTTACTCTTCGCCAGGAACATGTTGTGAGGTTATTGACTCGCCCGCAAAACATAGAGGGAAAAGGAGAGGTAAGCATAAGAGATTTATTTATTAATACGTTACGTATGAGGCCGACGCGGATTATCCT
>JBAZGZ010000035.1:1301-10444 GCA_041652615.1 Candidatus Omnitrophota bacterium
ACAGGCTTTAAACAGCGGACATCGCGGCTGCCTTGCTGTAATACACGCATCAAGCCCGTTTGACGCGCTTACCCGTCTTGAAACAACCGCACTTTATGCCGGATTAAATATGCCGGTATGGGCAATTAGAAAACAGGTTGCTTCAGGGGTTGATTTAATTGTCCAACATGATCAGTTGACGGATGGTTCAAGAAAAATAACTTATATAACAGAGGTAATTGATCGTCTCGAAGAAGATGAAGTAATCTTAAAAGATATTTTCCGTTATGAAATAGAAAAAGTGGATGAAGACAAACATGTGGTGGGATCATTCAAAGCAAAAGGCGCGCCGGTTTTTCTGCCGGTATTCAAGAAAAAAGGAATTATGCTAGACGAAAGCATATTTAAAGAATAACACGAATATCCACGAATGGAAGAACGAATGTCCACGAATTTATTCGTGGCAATTTGTGTAAAAAAACAAAATGTTATATTCAAAAAGTTTCATTTTTACATTAAGGGATGATCCTAAAACAGCGGAGTGCGTGAGCCATAAGCTTCTCTTAAAGGGGTCATTTCTTTCTATGATTTCTTCCGGTATATATTCTTATCTGCCTTTAGGTTTTAGAGTTTTGACAAATTTAAGCAATATAATCAGGAAGAATATGGATAGAGCAGGTGCAGAGGAGCTGCTTATGAGCGCCTTGCAGCCGATTGAAATGTGGCAGAAGACCGGACGTGACCAGGTGCTTTCAGAGGTTATGTTTAAATTTAAAGACAGGAAAAACCGTTCCTTATGTTTAGGCCCGACCCATGAAGAGGAAATTACGGAAATCGTGAAAAAGTTTGTTTTTTCCTATAAGCAGCTTCCGCGTGTATTGTATCAAATACAGACCAAATACAGAGATGAGGTACGTCCGAGGTTTGGCGTGGTAAGAGCTTGTGAATTTATAATGAAAGATGCTTATAGCTTTGACGTGGATGAAAACGGTTTGAATGAAAATTATAATAAAATGTTTTCGGCTTACGAGAATATATTTAACGAATGCGGGCTAAATTTTATAACTACAGAAGCCGACTCGGGGGCGATGGGCGGCAATGCTTCTCATGAATTTATGGTTCCGGCAGATATTGGAGAGGATATCCTTTGTCATTGCGAAAAATGTGATAAACATTTTAAAGAAAAGGAAAACTGTCCTTATTGCACAGAAAAATTAGTTGAGAAGAGAATGATCGAGATAGGCCATGTTTTTAAACTTGGTACAAAGTATTCTTTAACTCAAGGTGCGCTTTTTCTGGATAAGGATGGCGTAAGAAAACCGGCGATCATGGGTTGTTATGGTATAGGTGTAAGCAGGCTTTTGGCTGCTATCGTTGAAACAAACTATGACGAAAAAGGGATAATTTGGCCAAAATCAGTGAGTCCTTTTGACATAAGCCTTGTTGCTCTTTCCGAAAACCTAAAAACTAACGCTGTAGTTTTAGGCGATAGGCTTGAAAAGCTGGGGTTAAAGGTGTTGGTTGATGAAAGAAATGAAGGCGCCGGGGTAAAATTTAACGACGCGTATCTAATAGGGAATCCTTATATCGTAATTATGGGCAAAAATTATACAAGTTCTGGAAAGATCGATTTGGAAATAAGAAGGACTAAAGAAAAACAGAGCTTTAGCGAGGAAGAACTGATAAATTTTTTAAAAAAGATCTATGAAAAATGACATTCAACACCGCAAAGCCGCAAAAAAATTTCTTTGCGTTTTTGCGGAATTTTGCGCTTTTGCGGTGTAAGGAATAGCTTTTCATAAAGCAGAAAAAAATGAGTATAATAGATAATTTTTACACTGAGTGGAAAGATAAAATTGAAAAAATAATCAACGAAGAAGGTCTTGAGTTGATAGATACCAAGCTTGCTTTTTGTTCCGGAGATTATATGCTCCGATGCATTGTTGATTACGAGCATGGCGGTATAACTATAGATAATTGTGCAATGCTTAATAAAAAGATTATCAGGTTTCTTGAAGAGAGCAGCGCTCTTGGTGCTGATTTTATCGTTGAGGTTAACTCTCCCGGGCTGGATAGAGCTTTAAAAACATATAAAGATTTTGCCAGGATGAAAGGAAAAATGGTCGGTATTTGGCCGAAGGCGCCTTTAGACGGAAAAATGTATTTTGAAGGTATAATATCCGGCGTTTCGGAGCAAAGCGTAACATTGGATATAAAAGGGAAAGATTATATTATTGATTTTGTTAACATTAATGTTGGTAAGGAAATGATAGAAGCAGATATCCGCGGATCTAAACGCGGATAAACACAAGCGGACTCGCTTGCGGTAATCCGCGTAAACATCTCCGCCTACGCCCATCACCCTGTAATGGTTGGTAGGGCTTCGGCGAGACAGGCGTGGCAATCCGCTTCTATATTAAGGAGGTTCTAATTAAATGAATAAAGAATTTATAACAGTCCTTGAACAGTTAGAAAGAGAGAAGGGGCTCGATAAAAATGTCCTTATCGATGCTGTCAAACACGCTCTGCTCGTTGCGGCAAAAAAAATCGCAAAGATTACCTCGGTGAGCGAAGATGTTAAAGTGGATATTGACCCGATAAAAGGGGATATCCGCGTGTATATAGCCGACAAGGAAGTAGTTTCAAAGGAATTTGGCCGTATTGCCGCGCAGACCGCAAGACAGGTAATTATTCAGAAAATACGAGAAGCGGAAAAAGACAATGTTTATAATGAGTTTAAAAAGAAGGAAGGAGATATAATCAGCGGAATAGTTTATCGTATTGAACAAAAAGCGATAATATTGGATCTTATGGGTAAGGCCGAAGGTATTATACCCTATTCTTTTCTTTCCCCTACAGACAGGTTCAGGCTTGGGGAGAGAGTGAAAGCCTTTGTCTATGAAGTTAAAAAAGATAAGGGCACCCAGATTATTCTTTCCAGAAAACATGAGGGCCTTGTAAAAAAACTTTTTGAGCTTGAGGTCCCTGAGATTTTTGAAGGAGTGGTAGAGGTAAGATCAATCGCAAGAGAAGCAGGGGAAAGGACAAAGATAGCTGTTTTTTCTAAGGACGACAAAGTTGATTGCGTAGGAGCCTGTGTCGGTATGCGCGGTTCTCGTGTGAAAAACATAATTGAAGAATTACGCGGGGAAAAAATAGACATAGTCAGGTTTAGCGAGGATATCAAGGAATTCATTAAGGCTTCTTTAGCACCGGCAGTTATTTCAAGGATTGAAATTGACAGGGAAACCAAAAGGGCAAAAGTGCTTGTTGCTAGTGATCAGCTTTCTTTGGCAATAGGAAAACGCGGGCAAAACGTGCGCCTGGCCTCAAGGCTTGTTGGCTGGGAGATAGATGTTCGTTCTCGTGAGGCCATAGAAGAAGAAGTCAATGATGTTTTGAAACTTAAAAATATCGGCAAGAAACTTGCCGCTATTTTAGTTGACGCCGGTTACGCGAGTTTAGAAAAAATAGCAAGGGTGGGCGCGGAAGAACTTTCTAAATTAAAGGGAATAGGTGAAAAGAAAGCGATAAAAATTATTGAAGAGGCAAGAAAAGCAATAGACGAAAAAAATGCAGAGCGTAAAGCGCAGAGAGAAGCGACATTTAAAGAGGCAGCAGCTAAAGAAGCGATATCCGCAGAAGAGCCATCTAAGGATGCGACGCCTAAGAAAGAGCAAAAATAATATATAGAGGTTACTTAAATTTCTTAATGTCCTTTTGTTGTAACTTTAAGTAGCTTAAAGTAACCTCAAGAAATTCTAAGAAACACATAATATAAGGTGGTGTTAAAATGCGAATTCATGAATTAGCAAAAGAGCTCGGTATAGACACTAAGGAATTAATTGTTAAATTGAAGAGTATGAACTTTCCTGTCAAAAGTCATATGTCCGCCGTAGATAATGATACCGCGGAAATTATCAAAAATGAACTATCCGAGCTTAAAGAAAAAGAAATTGAGGGAAATTTAATCGAAGTAGATTTCCCAATTTCGGTTAAAGATCTAGCGGTAAAATTAAACAAGAAACCTTCTGAGCTTATCGCAGATTTGCTTAAAGAAGGAAGATTTATTAATATAAATTATAATCTTGACGAAGAAGCAGCTAAGAAAATCGCTTATAAATACGAAATAAATTTAAGGAAAAAACTAACCCAGGAAGAGGCGATTTTAAAGGTAGAGTCGAAAGACTTAAAGAAAAGGCCTCCGATAGTTACCCTTATGGGGCATATAGATCATGGTAAGACCAGCCTTCTTGATTATATACGTAAAAGTAAAATCGTCGAAAAAGAATCCGGCAGTATAACCCAGCATACAGGCGCGTATCAGGTTAGTCTTCCAAAAGGAAAAATTTCTTTTCTTGATACACCGGGTCACGAAACTTTTACCGCTATGCGCTCACGTGGGGCAAATATTACGGACATAGTCATACTTGTAGTCGCTTCCGATGAAGGTGTAAAACCCCAGACTGAAGAGGCTCTCGATCACGCAAAAGCCGCTAATGTGCCTGTCATAGTTGCAATAACCAAGATGGACAAAGCTAACGCGAATCCCGATATGGTAAAGCAGCAACTTTCTAAGCTAGAGCTTGTTCCGGAAGATTGGGGAGGCAAGACTACAACTGTAGGTGTTTCCGCGAAAACAGGTGCAGGCATTGATGAGCTATTGGAGCTTATCCTGCTTCAGGCAGAGCTTTCGGAGTTAAAAGCGGATTATGCACGGCCGGCTCTTGGCGTAGTCGTTGAAGCCCGATTGTCTAAAGGCAGGGGGCCGTTGGTTGATATTTTAGTACAAGAAGGTACATTAAAGGTAGGCGACTGGTGCGTTTGCGGCCATTATTGGGGAAAAATCAGGGCAATTAATGATGACAGGGGCGGTAATGTTATTGAAGCTACTCCGGCATCCGCGGTTGAGGCAACCGGATTAAACGGTGTGCCTAATCCGGGTGATCAGCTTTTTGTCGTTCCTGATGAAAAAAGCGCAAAAGAAATAGTTGAAAAAAGAAGAGAAGAAGACGCAAAAAAGAAGCTTAAAACCCCCGTACATTTTAAGCTTGAAGATTTATACAAAAAAGTAAAAGAAGATAAAATAAAACAATTAAAGGTAATATTAAAGGCAGACGTGGGAGGAACCCTTGAGGCGGTCGATGAGGCGTTAAAGAAGATCTTACACGAAGAGGTTACGCTTGTTATCACGCATAAAGGTGTAGGTTCGATAAGCGCGTCAGACGTGCTTCTCGCTGAAGTAACCGACGCGATAATCGTGGGCTTTAAAGTAACCACAGAAAACCAGGCCAGAGATCTTGCAAAACAGAAAGGAATAGAAATCAGGGTATATCAGATAGTGTATGAATTGCTTGATGATATAAAAGCGGCTTTTGAGGGGTTACTTGCCCCGCATGTAAAGAAAATTTTCCTGGGACGCGCTAAGGTAAAAGCAGTGTTTAAGCTATCCAAGTCAGGCATTATCGCCGGCAGCATAGTTGAAAAAGGTAAAATTCAGAGAAATTCTATTTGTCAGCTTTTACGTGATAACAATGTAATATTTGAAGGTAAAATCCAATCTTTAAAAAGATTTAAGGATGACGTGAGAGATGTTGCTGAAGGGGTTGAATGTGGAATAAGCGTGGGGTTTGACGGTATTAAAGAAGGCGATATTATAGATACATATAGTGAGGAATTAGTCACCCGCCGTTTAAAATAGTAGAGAGTAGAGGGTAGAGAGTAGAGAGATGGAAGGAAAACCGATAAAAAGTGTCGAAGACTTTGAGGTTTATCAAAAAGCAGTAAAATTATTTGAAAACTTTTTAGAAGAAGATTTACCTATCTTGCAAACAACTTTTGCAGGAAGAACATTGGCTGGAAATCAATTAAGATGCCTTGATTCTATATGTGCCAATATGGAAGAAGGCTATGAACGTAAAACTGGTAAGGAAATAAAGAATTTTTTTAGAATGTCAAAAGGCTCTTCCGGTGAGGCAAGGGGAAGATGTAAAAGGTTAAACAAAATATTGCCGGAACAAATAATAACGAAACGCGTAAGTGTTCTAAATGAAATTAGAGCAATGCTTGCATCCTTAGTCGAAAAATGGTTATAATTCTTTCTCTCTACTATCTACTTTCTACTCTCTACTTATGAATATAAATAAAAAGATAATACTGAGCGGAATGCGGCCTACAGGCAAACTCCATCTTGGCCATTGGGTGGGTGCCCTGTCTAATTGGGTTAAATTACAGGCAGGATATCAGTGTTTTTTTATGGTTGCTGACTGGCACGCTCTTATGAGCGAATATAAGGATCCTTCCGTATGCAGGGATTCTATGCTGGATAATGTCGCGGATTGGCTTAGTTACGGCATAGATCCAGATAGGTCAGTTATTTTTGTGCAGTCAGAGATAAAGGAGCACCTTGATCTTTTTGTTATTCTTTCAACCTTAACTCCGCTTGGCTGGCTTTTCAGATGCCCTACTTTTAAAGAGCAGATAAACCAATTAAAAGATAAAGAAATAAATACATACTCTTTCCTGGGTTACCCGGTATTGCAGGCCGCGGACATTCTTCTCTATAAAGCGCATTTTGTCCCGGTTGGAGAAGACCAGCTACCGCATTTAGAGCTTACCCGTGAGATTTTGCGCCGTTTCCACTATCTATACAAAAAAGAAGTCTTTACAGAGCCCCAGGCATTGCTTACTAAAGTGCCACGGCTCATGGGCCTTGATGGAAGGAAAATGAGTAAAAGCTACAATAATTTTATTACCCTTGATGAAGAAGATAAGTCTATCAAAGAAAAGGTTTCAGCCATGATTACTGATCCGGCAAGGATTAAGAAAGAGGACAAGGGGCACCCGGATGTCTGTAGTATCTATAACTATTACAGTGTTTTTGCCCAAAGTCAAAAAGAGGAAGTTTATGACTGGTGCGTATGTGCGAAAAAAGGCTGTGTTGAATGCAAGAAGCTTTTTACGGAATTGCTTATAAAATTCGTTTCTCCACATAGAGAAAAAAAGAAAGAATTTTTGAAGAAAAAAGATTATATCTATGATATACTAAATGAAGGTAATAAGAAGGCTAGAGTTGTTGCAAAAAATACCCTAACTGAAGCGAAAAAGGCAATGAAGCTCTTATAAAGTAGAGAGTAGCAAGTAGAGAGTAGAGAGATAAAAAATTCTTTCTCTCTACTTTCTACCCTCTACTCTCTACTTAAAACATATGAAAATACACTTAGACATATTCGAAGGCCCGCTGGATTTACTGCTTTATCTTATTAAAAAAGAACATTTAAATATCTACGATATCCCCATAACTACGGTTGTAGACCAGTATCTGCAATTCCTGGAACTTATGAAATTTCTGGATATTAATATTGCTTCAGAATATATGGTGATGAGCGCAACTTTGATTAATATCAAGTCAAAAACCCTTCTGCCAAAAGTTGTTGAGCCGGAAGCTCCAGAAGAAGATCCGCGCGAAGAGCTTGTAAGACGGCTGCTTGAATATGAGAAATTCAAGGAAGCAGCAGAGTATTTAAAGGAAAAGGAAAGGGATCGTCTGAAATATATAGCCCGTTCAAGTATTGAAAGTGATAGTAAAGAAGTGTATCTCGAGGCTTCGATATTTGACCTTATAAGCGCTTTTAAAAGCGCGCTTTCCGAAGTTCCAAGGGACATTTTCTTCGAGATTATAAAGGATGAATTCACCGTTGAACAAAAGATTCATGACCTTTTGCACTTATTCCTCCTAAAAGAAACTGTCGCGTTGCATGATTTGTTTTCTTCCGCAAAAAGTAAAATGGAAGTAGTGGTCATATTCCTTGCTATTTTAGAGCTTATACGCCTGCGTGAAATTGTTGCTGTTCAAAAGGAGCTTTTTGGCTCAATTGCTATTGCCAGAAGGCAGAACGTTGTAGCCTGCCCTTAGAGGATAGAAGCGGATATTCGCGGATATTAACGCGGATAAACGCCAGCGAATTACCGTGCGTAAATCCGCGTATAGATCCGCGGTAATCCGCCTCTATAAATAATATGGATAATGAAAGAGTAGTAGATTATCTTCAGGAAAACGAAGAGGAAAAGGTCATAAATCTTTCCCTTCGGCCGCACGGTATTTCCGATTTTATCGGCCAAAAAAACGTAATTTCCGCACTTGAAATTGCCATCCAAGCTGCCAAAAAAAGAGAAGAACCACTTGAACATGTTCTGCTCGCAGGCCCCCCCGGGCTTGGTAAAACCAGCCTTGCTTATGTAATAGCTCATGAGATGGGTGCCAAATTAACTTCCACATCAGGCCCGGCGATTGAGCGGGCAGGGGATCTGGTGGGTATTTTGACTAACCTTGAAAAAGGGGATATCCTTTTTATAGATGAAATTCACAGGCTTTCAAAGATTGTTGAGGAGTTCTTATACCCGGCTATGGAGAATTTTCAGATAGATTTTGTGATTGATAAAGGGCCGTATGCTAAGAGCGTAAAGTTCAATTTAAAGCCTTTTACCCTGGTAGGGGCAACCACAAGAAAGGGGTTACTTAGCGCTCCTTTAAGGGGTAGATTTGGCCTTTTTTATGACTTTGATTTCTACCCGGCCGAGGAGTTGTCTCTGATAATAGACCGGAGCTCAGGGCTCCTTGATGTAAAACTAGACAAAGAGAGTTCTCTTGAAATAGCCAGACGAGCACGTGGGTCGCCCAGGCTTTCGAACCGGCTCCTAAAACGAGTCAGGGATTATTCGCAGGTAAGATCCGAAGGGGTCATAGATTTGGAGTTGACTAAGGAGGCACTTCTGCACTCAAGAATCGATGGAAATGGCTTTGATGATTTAGACCGAAAATATCTCAAAGCTTTGATCGAGCTCCATGGCGGAGGACCTGCCGGGATAGAGGCAATTGCGGCTTCTCTTGGCGAGGATAAAGGAACACTTGAAGATGTGGTTGAGCCCTATCTTTTAAACAAGGGTTTTATTATAAGAACTCCGCGCGGCCGCATGGTTACAGAATTGACCTACCAGCACCTGAAGAACGAAGGACGAGAGACGAAAAACGATAGACGATAGCAGAACGAATCAATGCCAAAATTGCCTACCCGCCGCAGCATTCGATTACCCGGTTACAATTATTCGACCAACTGCGCCTATTGCATAACCATATGCGCCAACAATCGTAAATGTATATTCGG
>JBAZGZ010000036.1:0-10435 GCA_041652615.1 Candidatus Omnitrophota bacterium
AACGCTATTGGTTTCATTTTTTAATTGTTTTGAGGTTGTCCCAGAGCTTACTATGCCATGAAAACCTGAAACTGCACCACAAGCTACAGTGATAAACAAAAGCGGAAAAATATTTTTTCCATTCATCACACTGGCAAATCCGCTTAAGTTAATCGCGGGATACTGTATTTTAAAACCTCCGAACAGGCCACCGATAAGGCCGCAAGCAATAACCAGATACAAAAACCAGCCGCCCATATAACCCCTGGGCTGAAGCAGGAGCCAGACCGGGATCAACGAAGCAAAAAGACAATATAATAATATTATAATATCCCACTGCTTGACGGAAACTCCGGAGAAAAATTGCAATATTTCTTGCGGCAGGCGCGGGCCAACCCAAATAATAAAAAATATAAGGGGCAGAAAAATCGCAGTTGCGATTCGTAAATTCAAATGGAAACGATAAAGTGCTAAGCCCATGACCATTGCTAAAATTAAATAGAATATCGAAGAAGCAGCCACTGCCGGACCAAAAGCTTGCCCGCCAATAGCAGTTTTGAAAGTGTGAGCGGTAATATCGGTAAAAGCGATAATTACATAGACTAAAGCAAACCAGACAAAAATAAGAAAAAGCTTATACGCTCGCCCCGGCATATATTTTTTGACAATCTCACCGACGGAAGCTCCGTTATGCCTTACGCTTGATATAAGAGCAAAAAAATCGTGTGAGCCTCCGATAAAAATTGCCCCCAACACAATCCAAAGTAAGGCCGGCAGCCACCCAAACCAAAGGCACGCGAGAACAGGCCCAACTATCGGGCCTGCCGCTGCTATCGCTGAAAAATGCTGGCCTAAAAGCAGAGCCGGCTTTGCCGGAACATAATCTACTCCGTCATTAATGCGAGTAGCAGGCGTAGGACTATTGTTATCAAGCCGGACCCGGGAGGCTAAAAAGCGGCCGTAAAAAATATAGGCAAACACGAATACGCTTATAACTATAAGTATTAATAAGCTAATCATGGTAGAAAAAAGTTTCGTCTATTAATTACGGTTTACGGCTTTTTTATTCTTTAGAACGTTACCGATAGACGCCTGCCTCGCCTTGCTCTGGCCTGGCGGGTAACCGATACGGGGTGCGAACTCCTGTGAACCTCCCCGTACGGGGATTTCTTAACCCTAACCGTTACCGATATACTTAGGAACTATACGACAAGTAAGTTACTCTAATTTTAATATTATATACTAAAAAATCCTTAAGAGAATTAAAAAAATAGCAAAGAACAAAAGAGTATACTATAATAGGTTATTATGCAAATCTATCCTATTTTTATAGCGACCGCGCCTGCGCTTGTGCCATACCTTCAAAAGGAACTCTTATCTCTGGGTTTTTCTAAATTTTTAGCAATAAACGCGGGCATAAAACTGGACGGCAGCTTTAGCGATATTATGTTCTTAAATCTTAATTTACGCTGCGCCCACCACGTTTATCTGATGCTTAATGAATTTAAATGTAATAATCCCGATGAATTATACAAAAATATTTACTCTATGCCCTGGGAAAATTTTATTGAAAGCGACGGCTATATCTGCGTCGCCTCCAATGTCATAAATCCTACGATTCGCGACTCACGCTATGCTAACCTTAAATGCAAAGACGCAATCGTTGACCGCCTGCTAAAAACAACCGGCAGCCGGCCGGATTCGGGTTCGGATAGAAACAAAACTGTGCTTTATTTGTATTGGAAGGATAATTATTGCTCTATATATCTTGATGCTTCAGGAGAAACGCTTTCGCGCAGAAACTACCGCAAAATTCCTCTTGCCGCACCATTACAAGAAGCCCTCGCGGCAGGGATTATCCTTGCGACAGAATGGGACACAAAAACAAATTTTATAAATCCCATGTGCGGAAGCGGCACTCTGGCTATCGAAGCCGTATTAATCGCCTTAAACCGCGCTCCGGGAATTTCAAGAGAAAATTTCGGCTTTATGCATACAAAACTTTTTGACGCTAACATTTGGCAGGAGATAAAACATGATGCGCGGCAAAAAGAAAATAAAAAAATTGACGCGAAAGTAATCGCGACTGACATAGACGAAAAAGCCATAGAAGCAAGCCGCAATAATGCCTCTCTTGCCGATATAGAAAAATATATTGAATTTACTGAATGCGACTACCCCAAAACAAATGTGCCTGACGGCGGCGGAATAGTTGTGGTTAACCCCGGATACGGCATACGCATGGGTGAAATTCAGGAATTGGAAAAATTATACGAAGGCATCGGTGATTTTTTTAAACAAAAATGCTCCGGTTACCGAGGGTATATTTTCTCCGCAAATATTCCACTCCTTAAAAAAGTTGGTCTTCGGCCTCAGAAAAAAATGGTTTTTTATAATGCTGAAATCGAATGCAGGCTTTATGAATATGCGTTATATGCAGGTACAAAAAGATCTTCTTTTAAAGACTCACCACGACACTGAATCCGGAAGGATTATTTTGGCAAGTGCTTTGAAAATTAAATTAGCAGCGTCGTCATCAGGAAATTTATTCAAAAGAACGATAATTGTTGTCTCTCGGGAAGGTAAATAAAACATCGCGCAACTATACCCGGGTATTCCTCCGCTATAACCTATATAATCACCGATTCTTGAAACGCCCAATCCCCACTTTAAGCCGGGTTGACCGGTCTCTATCCAGATGAATCTCGCGGCTTTTGATTTGTCCGTCAACAAACTTCCGTTTGCAAGCGACTTAACCCACAATGAAAGATCGCTAAGGTCTGAGACTATCGCGCCAGCCGCCCACATCACCGAAGGATCAAGCAAAGTAATATCCTGCGGCACGGTAGCATCTTTTTCTCCAATATAACCTCTTGAATAATCTCCGCTGATAAAAGGTCCGGTAGCAAAAATGGTTTTTGTGAATCCGATTTTATCAAACACCTTTGTTTTAATAGTATCGCGAAGCGATTCGGAAGTTACCTTTTCTATAATCATACCCAGCAAAATAAAATTTGTATCCGAAGCGTGCCATCCCTGGCCGGGATCAAAATAAGGTGCGTGAGATAAAGCGATATTCGTCAATTCTATAGGCTGCCATTCACGAAAAGGGTTCTTTTTTACCTCTGCCTTAAAATTATCATCATCCATATAGTTAAAAAGGCCGCTGGTATTATTTGCAAGCTGCCTTACGGTAATATTATTTCCTTTTGTAACAAATGGAAGGTGCTTGCTTACCTTATCATCCAAATTTATCTTACGTTCATCCGTAAGCTCCAGCAATAATGTTACAAGGTAAGTTTGGCTTACGCTACCGATGCGCATTTTTTTATCCCAGCGCATTTCATACCCTTTGCCGATGTCAGATTTTCCAAAAGATTTTACCCAGGTTCCTAGAGCTGGCGACCACACGCCTACAATTGCACCAGGTATTTTCTTCTCACGCATCAAATCCGCTACCGCCTTATCCATGTTCTGCTTTATAGATTGACAATATGCCGGTTCTAAAATTAGCGGCGCCAAAACAACCATAGCAGCTATTATTTGAAAAACAAAATATTTAAATTTACTAATCATAGCTAATAAGAAGTTTGCTCAACCACAACAGCATTCCTCTTTATAATATTAGTGATATCATGTTTAAGATACACATTATCCGTATTAGCGTATACCAAAAGATACAAGCATAATTCATCTACATATACTCCGACAAAAGGCTGAGTGAGGGTGCCAAAAGCTTTATTTTTGTCGCTGAAACAGATATAAATCACATCCTTATCGCCGCCAAAATCATTCTGCTTGAAAATATTGAATTTCTCTCTTTTCTGAATACCCTTTATGTGGATACTCTTTATGCTTTGATACTGGATAGGTAACTCCTTTGTGTTACTGTAATTATCTAAACTAAAATTGCTTAACTCGTCGTAATTACCCCTTATCCTCCAGATATCATTATAAATATTTTTCATAATGCGGTTGCTCTTTACTATCACTTCCTCATACCCAGACGAATCAGCATGCCCCGAAAAAGGAAAAAATATCAAGGTTACCGCAACAATAATAAAATACCGCATAGTATTCATTCTTCTTCGCCCTTCACTAATTTAAACCGCTGGTAGGGCTTCGAAAGAACGAGTTCTCCTTCGCCCTACACTAAATAAACTACTGGCTCTGGCTTCAGCGCCTACGGTTTAAAAAATCCTGCCATTTTTAGCGAGAGAACTCACTTTGGAAAATCAAATTTTACCTCTACATCTTTCTTCTCTTCTTCGAGGGCTTTAAAAAGCTCTTTCGCTTTCATATTAAGCATATTCGCCACAAACATATCCGGTATCTGGTTTATCCTTATATTATACGTATTAACCGAATCATTGTAAAATTCTCTTCTGTCTGCAATCTGGCTTTCAAGATAACTTATACGCTGCTGGAGCTGAGAAAAACTTATGTTTGCTTTTAAGTCAGGATAATTTTCCGCAACCGCAAAAAGGGTTTTTAATCCCTTAGCTAGTTCTCCTTCAGCCAAAGACGCCTCGCCGACGGTTTTTGCGCCAAGACAAGCGGTACGAGCTAGGGTAATTTTTTCCAATGTTTCCCGCTCATATTTCATATAGCCTTCACATACTTTTACAAGCTTTGGCAATTCGTCGTATCGCTGTTTCAACAATACATCGATATTCGACCAGGCTTTATCGATGTTACGCGAAAGCACAATCAAACCGTTGTAGACAGAAACAAAATAAAGAACAGCTCCGATGATCAGAAATATAAGAAACCCGAACAATAAAAAACCAAACACCATAACGCCTCCTTGTATTACAGGTTACGAAGGTTACGGATGTTACGGGAGTTACGAAGGTTACATTAAAATCACTTGATTTGAGCGTAACCTTCGTAACCTGCATAACCTGCGTAACATTCGTAACCTAAAATTATATCTTAAACAATCGTTACTTTGAAAACAACTAAAAAAATAACACTTAAACAACGCCTAGGCTAATAAGCAACAAATAAAGCATAACCAGCGCCAAAACCCCTCCGCCAAAAACCCCCATTACCGCCTGCATCCCTAATTTACGCGTCAGCTCTTTTTGACTTTGGTCAGATATTATAAATGATTTTTCATTCTCTGCCTTTGATATTATAACATCGGTTAAATTATTATTTTTATTTTCTTCAAGCTCTTTTTGTAAAACCTCCTGCTCCACCCTGGAAACCACCGTATCCCATTCTTCCTGGCTGATATTACCGTCTTTATTCTTATCCGCTTCCTTCATAAAGCCGGAATCTTTTTTTAGTTCGCTTAGACGTTTAATCAAATTTTCCTGATGATTATTCATAAAATCATTTGCCTTATTGGCCGTACCAATGACATACGCGGAATCATATTCCGTAATATACCATTCCCGAAAACGCATTTTATGCTTCCCAAGGAAGCCTTGATGGGCAATGCCGTTACTTTGCATAAATTCAACTAAATTGGGAGGTGTGTTACCGAACCAGCCGGTTACAAATTCATAATCAACGGGCAATATTAACTCCGCATCTTTAGGGAAAATAAGTATTTGGCCTGTTCCGTCATCAAGAAAAAAAGGGCAATAAAAACTATTTCCCTGGGTAACCATCACCCAGCGGCTTGATTTTCCTCTTTGTTCGTAGCGCTCCACTGTATAACGGTACAAAACACAATCAGTTTTTGTAAGCGGGCTTTTTAAAAGGCCTTGCTTTTTTGGTTTTCCGGTAAGTTCAACCAGGCCGAGAGCTAGGCCGCGTATTGTAGAGGTAGGTGTATTTTCAATCAATCTTTTACGACGCAGGCGTTTAAATCCCCAGAAAAATGACCAAACTCCGAAACAAAAAAAAGCTACAATGTACAGCGTTTCTCGTTTCACCCCGCCCTTCCTTTTTTAAACATTTATCTAATAAATCATTGTTTTGCCCCAACCTTTCCATATTTTTTACAGATAAACATATTTTATTAGAAGGGCGGAGGTTCACCCCGCCCTTTCCGTACCACTATTAAAGACAACAACGAGAAAGGGCGGGGTTCATGAAATTCTATTATAGCATATGTTATCGAGGATAAAAGTGTTTACTTAATTTCCAATACTTTTTCGGTAGAAACTAGCCATTTTTTTCGAAAATAACGCAACGACATAAATAATGCCTGGAAACATATAGATGTATTCATCGCCCACCAGATACCTACGGCACCAAAGCCCAAAGATATACCGAAAATAAAAGCAAGCGGTATACGTATAAGCCAGAGAGTAAGCGTAACGATAAACATAACGCTCTTTGTATCCCCTGCTCCGTTCAAACCACCGCCCAATATGAGGCCCCAGGCCATAATTGGCTCAGCAATTAAACTTATATATATGTATTTAATACTCTCATCTACAACCATGGCATTATCGGACAAAACTGCGGCTACTTTTTTTACGTTAAGGAATACTACTACCGCCAGAAGAAAAATTATTCCGACGCCCAAAAGCGCGGTTGTCGCCCCCATGTGTACGGCTTCGTCTTTTTTATTTTTACCCAACAAATTTCCCACTAAAACAGCGTTTGCCATATTAAACGCGAAAGCGGGAAGAAAAATCGCTGATTCAATCCTCAAACCATTGGTAAAGGCCGCCATAACTTCAATACTGTATTTGGGTAAAGCGTTTATTATCAAAAAGATTGCCATTACCCCAAGCTGCCAAACAACCTGCAAAACTCCGGACGGCCAGCTTATCTTTATAATTTTCTTAACTATCGCGAAAGTAAATTCAAAAGCCAACTTACAAACTTTTCGCATATAGACAATATTAAAAATCACCCCCACGCAAAGACTGATTACTGTGGCAATCGAAATGCCCCTAAACCCTAACGGGGTATGCAAGGCGAGAATAAAATCAAGCATAATATTTAAAACACAAACTATCGCCATGCTGATTAATGATTTTTTAATCAATTTGCAGGCGCGTAAAGTTCCGTTTGTATTCATAAGAATATAATCAAAAACAAATCCCAGGGAATAAATCGCAAGGAATGTACTGGCATAGCCTTTTATCTCCTGGGGAATATTAAGAAGATTAATTATATTTCCGGCAAAAATGACGCCCAATACCGTAAAAAAAAGACCGGTAACCGCAGCCATCAGAAAAGAAGAGTTAACCGACAAAGCAAATTCCTCTTTATTTTCTGAAGTAAAAAGCCGTGAGATAACCGAAACCGAACCTATACTAAGCGCTATCCCTATGATTATAAAAACAAAATAAAGCTGAAATGCCAAACCATACGCGGCCTGAGCCTCTTTTCCGAACCTGCCGGCAACATAGACATCAGTAAGGCCGATCATAAATTCAAAAAACATTATCAGCGTCATTGGCCAGCCTATGGCCCAACTCTCACTTATGACTGATTTTAAATTATTTTTTTTGTTGTTTGACTCTTCCATGTTTTTTTTATTCCACAGCAACGTCTATCGGTTACGGTGACGATGCTCGTTTCGTCTTACGGTTACGTTTTACGGTTTTTATTCTTTAGAGCCGTTACCGATAGACGCCTGCCTCGCCTTGCTCTGGCCTGGCGGGTAACCGATACTGGCTTCGTTACCGTTACCTTAACCGGAGAATATATTTATTTATAATCTCTATTGGGCCATAAGAAAGCTTTGCTTTCCTCAAACCCAAAATGCCCAAATCCTGTTCAAAATTAACATATTCAAAACCAGCGGCTTGGCGCGTAAGAAATTCATTGGTCATAACCTGATACAATCCGATCATATTAGGATCGGCTTTTAAAACATGCAGGACAAGGGTGTTTTTATTTAACCTTTCCGCGATTGTTAACGCGCATATCTTGCCGTCAACCTTGATCGCGCCGGCAATCAAACCAAAGTCTGAACAATTATCCGCCATTTCACGAATCGCCTGTCTTTCGTTATTAAGCCCCTCAACACCATCACAATCTTTTACCGAACACCACCTTTCTTCAAAATCAAGACATTGTTTTATATTAGTTTTATCAAGTTTCTGATATTCATAGTTGTAAAGTGATTTAAATTTTTTTATCAGGTTCCTTTTCCCATCATATTTTTTACCCTTCAATAAGACCAGATCTTCAACTTTAAATAAATAATCGCAATTATCCCTGTCTAACTCGAGTGCGAACTGATTATTATTCTTGAAGAGCTCGGCAACAGTTTCTGGAAGACGGACAAAAATCACGTTCTGCACAGCTAATACTTTTTCAATTATATTTTTTACTGAACCGTCTCCAAGAGGCATAAAAAAACTTCTTTTACTATTTTTCTCTGACAACAAAAGGAGAAAACCGTCTAAATTTGAAACCGATATTTTATAGATATTCCTCCAACTGTATAAATTAGTAAAAGTAAATTCAGAAATAACCGGAGGCATTTTTAGGAATAATTCGTCAAATAATGGTTTGTGTTCTTTTTCTAAAGACTGAAACTCTGGGTAGGTTTTGATTTGCATTGACAAAAATTAAGGAAACAGGCGCTATTGTAAAATATATAAAAACTACTATTTACTTAAAAACTTTTTTATGGCTTCCTCTATACGTACAAAATCTTTTTTTAAAAGCCATTCTTTTCTAAAGACGCTTGAACCAAAAGCTATCGCGCTTGCACCATTTGAAAAATACTCCGGCATATTTTCAGGTGTCACTCCTCCGCAAGCCAAGAGTTCAATCTCTTTAAACGGGCCCTTTATCTCGCGAAAATATTTCGGCCCAAAGAAACCTGCAGGAAAAACTTTTACCATCGTCGCACCGGCTTCCCAGGCTTGATAAATTTCTTGCGGGCTAAGCGCTCCCGCAAATACCGGAATTTTATGCCGCACGCAATATCTAGCTACATCCTTTATAAGCACCGGCATAACAATAAAACTTGCTCCTGCGCCAATCGCACTTTTAAGCAGTTTCATATTTACTACAGTTCCGGCGCCTATCATAAGCTCGCCTTTGGATAAATTAACCGCTTGTTTTATAAGCGCAGGCGCATCTTTTGTATTCATCGCAATTTCAACGCTTTTAAGCCCGCTTACGATAATTGTTTCAAATAACGGCGGAATTTCTTCCTTAGTTATGTCGCGCAAGATTCCTAATATCGGCTGTTTTCTGAACTTATCTATATTCATCTTCACACTCACTTTTTTCTCGCGAGGATAACTCGACTATGTATTTCTTACGCCACTTGTGGCTCGAACGAGTGTTTCATTATCCCATACCCAGCCTATATAAAGGAAATTTTAATGAGGCTGGGTATGGGATAGTTCACACTATCATTTTTCCTTCATGCTACGCACTTGGAAAAATGATGTGCTCACTAGTCTAAATCATCACCAATCAAACTTTCGTAAAACTCTCTATAATTCTCTTTCTTCTCACTATTACGTAATGCCATTGCCGCTTTTGGATGCTCATCCAATATACCCGTAATCGCATAAGGAATAATATAACCCCACTCCATTTTTTCACGTAGTGGTATAAATTCCTTAGAAATGAGATCCAGAATGGGCCTTATGTCAAATTTTGGATTTTTCAGGAATCCTATGAGCAGTTCAAGAGGGCAATTTCCCGCGGCTCTTCCTAAACCATAGACAGTCCCATCGACAAAATTAGCGTTATGGATTATGCCTTCAATCGTATTGGAAAAAGCAAGCTGCTGATTATTATGCGCGTGTATGCCGATTTCTTTCGTCTTTAGAATGCTTTTAAATTTTTTAACCAAAAATTCAGTAGTTTCCTGATAAAGCGCGCCAAAACTATCCACTATATAAATAACATTTGCCTTACATTCCGACTCAAGCTGAGTAAGAGCTTCCGTAAGCTCATTATCCAGAGCCCGGGATATCGCCATTATATTTACTGTGGTTTCATACCCCTTGTCGGCAAAATTATTTACCAGAAATATGGCTTTATCTATGTCTTTTACATAAGAAGCCACTCTTATCATGTCTACGGGGCTTTCCTTTTTCGGCTTAACATCTTCAACATCAACCCTGTCCACATCCACCATAACTGAGATTTTTGTTTTTGAATCAATTCCCTCGATTATTTTTTCGATATCCCTATCATCACAAAACTTCCACTTTCCGAACTCTTTCGGAGAAAAAAGTTTTTTTGAATTCTTATAACCTATTTCCATATAGTCTACGCCTGCGGCAGAGAGCGCTTTGTAGATCTCTCTTACAAATCTATCATCAAAATCATGATTATTGATGAGCCCGCCGTCCCTTATTGTACAATCAAACACCCTAATTTTTTCTCTAAACATTTTTCCTCCTTAATGAGCGCAACATTTTTTCGAGCCGCAAGTGGTGAAGAAAAAATGTTAGCGCGAATTAACCCCGACGAGGTCATCAAAATTATCGAAGAGAATTTTGACGTATACAGCCGAGTCGGGGTATTACCAGCTTATACAGATTGAAAATCACAGATAGTCACA
>JBAZGZ010000037.1:0-10275 GCA_041652615.1 Candidatus Omnitrophota bacterium
GTTAAACATAGGAGCTCCGCCGATAATACAGGCAGTTTTCATCCCAAAGGCTCCAGTCAACCCTTTAACAGCCTCATCAATCTGAATAGCTAACTCACGCGTAGGCGCAAGGACCAACCCCGTCCCGTTTCTCTGCGCCAGGCGCTGCACCATAGGAATAGCAAAAGCATGAGTCTTGCCGGTCCCGGTCTGCGCAATCCCGATGACGTCCTTGCCTTCTATTGCAAGCGGGATGGCCTTAAACTGTATCGGCGTAGGCTCTTTAAACTTTATACGCTCCAAAATATCCAGAATCTTCGGGGCAATCCCCAAACCAAAAAAACTAAGTGAAGTTGTAATTTTTTTCATCATCCGCTTATTTATTCTTTTACGATTTTAACATTAATTGCGCGGGGGCCCTTGGGAGAATCTTCGATCTCAAATTCCACCTTTTGTTCTTCTTTCAAAGCACCAAACTGTACATCTACCAAACCGCTCTGATGAAAAAACACTTCCCTTCCGTCAGTATCGCTAATAAACCCAAAACCTCTTTCCTGTATTACCTTCTTTATTTTTCCGGTATGCATTATTCCTCCTCTCTAATTAATGTAAATAAAAACCGTAAAGTTTAGTTAACTGCCCCTTTACGGCTTAAAAGTTGCCTAATCTTTTATTTACTGGCTATTAAGTATAGCACTTTATCCCATTTTGTCAAATATATTATCTGCTTCTGCTGTCGCTTCCTATCTGCGTAAAGGTAGTAAAATTATTCTATGGCAAAGCTGGCATTTACCACAGCCATAACTTTTTTTTCGTAGGAAGAGGTGTCGTTATTACCATACCAGGAGACCTCATAAGAGTTAACAGGGGTTATCTGGAAGGTCCCCATCTTGGCAGAGCGGATTGCGCCTATTTTGTTGCCGGTTGACTGCGCCATGGTAGCAGCACGCTTTTTGGCATCTTCGGTGGCGCTTGAGAGCATCTCGATCTTAAGCTCGGCTAGTTTGGTATAAAAATATTCCGGAGCATTGGAGATAAATTGGATATCCTGCTCTATGAGCTCTGTTGACTGGCGGGAGACATCTTCAACCTTCTTTACATTATAAGATTTTACCTCTATGCCCTGCAATAACCTGTAGCCTTCAACCTGATTTGTGTCGTTGCCTTTTTCATTCTTCTTGTAGAGTGCTTGAGTATTAACCTGCGAAACAATCAGCTCATCGTCTTTTATGCCTTTAGAAGTAAGATAGGCTTTGACCTTATTTAAGTCATCCTGCAGGCTTTTGTACCCTTTCTTTAAGTCTGCTTCCTGCCTTGAGAACTCTGCGCTCCAGACTATATAATCCGAGATTATCTTCTTTTCCGCTGATCCGGTTACAGATACTACCTCGCTTGAGAATTTCTTTATCTGCAGAAGCCCCTTAGAAAGAAGCATTGTTGAAACTATCGTTGCAATCACAAAACAAATCCCCAAGATAATTATCTGGGTGCTGCGTAAAAACTTTAATCCCTCCATATTACTTCTCCTTCTCGCTAAAAGATCCCTAAAATATAAAAACCCCGGATGATTTACGTCTACGAAGGTCTTACTTTTTTATATAATGCCGGGGAGATTCACGCTTGCCTGGAATGTTTTTGATATCCTTAACTTCTGCCCTGATCGTTCCTATTCATTATGCATTTCTTAATTGCCGCTAACAAAAGATCTATATCCACGGGTTTTACGAAATAATCTACTACCCCAAGCCTATAAGCTTTCTTTTTATCAACGTCTTTATTCAAGCCGCTTACTACAATAATCGGTGTCCTTGAACCTATGGGGTCTTTATTCAGTGCCTCACAGGCCTCCAGCCCACCGTATTCCGGCATAAGTAAATCTAATATTATTATATCCGGGGCAAAACTATGCAACTCAGAAATAATTCCTTTGGCGTCCGATAACGCCAACACCTGATAACCTTCACACTGCAAACGGTGTGTTAATAAATCAACGGTGTTCTTCTCGTCATCAATAATCATAACCTTACTATTTTCCATCCCCCCTCCTCCGCTTCTTAAATAAATATACCGCTTTAGCGCATAAAAGTCAATTCCTAAATTTCGCTCCCCTAATAGTTAATAAAAGCTATAGACAAACCCAAAAAAAATATTATAATGATTTTGTCATAAGTTTTACTAAAAAAAACCTTGTAACGTCAATAGCGGCATGCTCTTTTATGCTTAAAACTAAAGGAGGAATGGAAAAATGAAAAAGTTGAGGGTCATCTTTTTGATGGGGTTAACATTAATCCTGTCTCTAAACAATGCATATTCTGCCGGTTCAGGCGCGTACCGTCTTGAAGTTCCTGACGCTGCGGCATTGGGAAAAGGTTCTGCTTTCGTGGCGCAGGCGGATAATCCTTCTGCCATCTATTTTAACCCTGCAGGGCTTACGCAGTTAAAAGGAAAATTGAATGTTTCTTTGGGGGCTGCCGCGATCCAGCCATTTTGCAATTATAAAGACCTTTCCGGAAATGAAACAGACAATCGCAGACAGGTATTTACGGTTCCTAACGCTTTTGTCGTAACTGATTTTGGGCTGGAAAGGTTTTCATTTGGAGTAGGCGCAACTTCTTACTGGGGCCTAGGGACCTATTGGGCAGAAGACAGCTTTTCGAAGTATGTAGCCACAAAGACCGATTACAACACCCAAGATATTATGTTTGCAGGCGCTTATGAAATAAATGGTAATCTCTCAATAGGCCTGGCCGCTGATTATACAAAATCATATGTAAACAAGAAAAAGAAGCTTAATAATGCCCTATTTTATGGGACTGGCGATGGAGACTTCCAATTAAAAGGAAGAGATAACAGCGCTTGGGGATACAGGCTATCTACTTTATACAAATTAAATAAAAAGCATAGCTTTGGTTTTATGTACCGCAGCCCGGTAGATGTCAAATACAAGGGCAAGATCTATTTGGATGGTTTGAATGGTATAGGCTATACCCTAAAGAACTTCGGGACATCTTACGAGACAGAAGTTACTTCAAAAACCAGATTACCTCAGAGTATTGTGCTTGGCTACTGTTATAAACCAAATGATAAATTAAGGTTTGAGTTTGATACGGAGTGGATGGATTGGTCCTCGATAAAAGAAGAGAAAATTGACTTCCCTTCGGAGTCTGACCCCGGTCGTTTGAGCGTATTAAATGACGGTAATCCTGATCCAAGAGACTGGCGCTCTAGTTTTTCTTGCTCCTTTGGGGTAGAATATAAAGTCAACGATATTTTAAAATTACGCACCGGGTATCTATTTCATAAAACCCCCATACCTCAGGCAAATTTCGATACCGCCCTGCCGGATGCCTCATCTAATACCGTAACCTTAGGCGCAGGAATTAATCTTAATAAAAATACCACTCTTGATTTTGCGTACGCGGCGATGTTTTATCTCAATAGGAAAATTAATAATAGTGTCGGCTCATCAAAGGGGGCAAATATTAACGGAGACTACAGCTCTTTTACCAATGTTTATTTGGTGACTTTAACTTTCAAGCTTTAAAAAGCACAAGATCAGGCTTATTCTTTAGAAAAGCGTTTTTTTCTGGGCTTATCTATTAAAATTAAAATACGGAGGACTCTTATATGCAGAAAAAACGCGTAGTGATAACAGGCATGGGCGTAATTGCGCCCAACGGAATTGGAAAAGAAGATTTTTGGAATGCTATAAAAAATGGCGTTTCTGGAATAAATTTAATAACCCGGTTTAACCCTGCTGAATTCCCCACAAAAATTGCCGGAGAAGTAAAAGATTTTGATCCTGCCAAATACCTGGATCATAAAATGGCCAGGAGGATAGACAGGTTTGTTCAATTAGCGCTATCCTGCGCCAAAATGGCCTTTGTTGATTCAAGCCTATCTTTAACAAAAGAGAATCCCGAAAAAACAGGAGTCATGGTCGGCACCGCAACCGCCGGCCAAGGATGGGTTTTTACGCAATATGAAATTTTCAGGGAAAAAGGTTATAAGAAACTCAATCCTTTTACCGCGGCCTCTACTTTTCCCAACGCTGCCTCTGGACAGATTTCCATTGAATTCAATATCAACGGCCCAAGCGATACTATTTCATCGGGGTGCGCCTCCAGTTCCGCGGCCATAGGGCATGCCGTTGAATTAATCCGATCAGGAAAAACAGATGTCATGTTTACCGGCGGAACCGAAGCGCTTCTCTATCCTCCTATTTTCGGTACTTATTGCGCGGCGAGAGTTATGTCTACTTTAAATAACCGTACTCCAAAGCCTTTTGATAAAAATAGGGACGGTATAATTTTGTCAGAAGGGGCGGCTATGCTAATATTAGAAAGCTTGGAGCATGCCCTCAACCGCAAAGCGAGAATCTATGCCGAGATCGCGGGTTGGGGGGTTACCTGCGACGGCTTCAGTATGATGACGCTAAAGGAAGACGGCAAGGAGATGGCCAGGTCGATTAAGCTCGCCCTGAATGACGCGGGCCTGACTACAAAAAATATAGATTATATAAAGGCCTACGGCAGCGCAGGAGAACTGAATGATAGAATTGAGACAAAAGTTATAAAAGAAGTTTTCGGCGAAGATGCTTAAAATTCCGGTGAGCTCCCTAAAATCCATGCTCGGACATACTCAAGGCGCCAGCGGAGCCATAGAATCCGTGGCCTCGGTATTGGCATTGCGCGATAACATAATACCTCCGACCATAAACTATGATACTGCCGATCCGCAGTGCGATTTAGATTACGTACCCAACCAGAAAAGAGAATCTAAGTTGAATACAATCCTTATGAATACTTTTGGCTTCGGCGGTAAGAATGTAGCGATAATAATTAAAAAATTTAATAATAAATAAGGTTCGTGATGAAAAACCTGCTTGAATTAACAAGGGCTGTAAAAATTTTGGGCTTAAATCATCTGCTTAAGGTTAGAAAAATAAAAAAAATAACCGGCGATATTGTAGGCGGTTTTTTCCTTACCCGGGTGATGAGTACTTTGCTAAACGCGAATTTTTTCAATGAATTTTCCAAAAACATGGTAGTCGATATACATTTATTCTCTAAAGATAACAGCCTTGATGAAAAAACCTTAGGATTACTTTGTGATTATCTATCTTCCTTAAAAATACTCAAAGAAAAGAAACCGGGATATTGCTTAACTGCTAAAGGAAAATTTATTTCAGAAATGGGCAGCGGTTTATTTGATATTGTTTATTCTTTTGAAGGTATCCTCCACAATTTAGAGCCTATTTTAAAAAATGAAAAAACAATAAGCAGGGACTCTGCCCGCCTCTATTTTGAAGCTAAAGGCACCGGGGATGCCGCTAAATTATTAGTTTTCCCCATAATAATAGATACGATTAAGAAAAATAACTTTAAAAGAATATTTGATATTGGCTGCGGTTCGGCTGCGTTTTTAATCGAGCTGTGTAAGAATATTCCGGAGGCCAGTGGTTACGGAATAGACCTTTCTGCTGAAGCTATCCTTCACGGACAAAAACAAATCATTAAGAATTATCTTGGGGATAAGATTGAACTATTTGCAGGGAACATTTTAACCCATTTAGAGCTATTTGCCGAAAAAATTAATAATGCGGACATAGTTACCGCCTCTTTTGTTTTGCATGAATTATTTCTTAAGGGTAAGGAACAAATTATAGATTTTTTGGCAAAGTTCCGTAATAAATTTAAAAATAAATATTTATTGGTTTGTGAAAACATTGAACAAACACCTAATGAATTACGGAAAAACCCCGGGCTTTATTCAGAATTACAGCTGGTGCACAGGCTTATCGATGAACAACAAATGTCCAGAAAAGACTGGCGGGAAGTATTTCAAAAAAGCGGATTTGAAGAAATAATAGAACAACACCTTGCGTTTGCTAAAATAAGCATATATATTCTTCATTGATTTATAAAAGTTTTAAAAAGAAAACAGATGATTAAAAAGACCCTTGAAACGGAAATAGTGATTGTTGGCTCCGGCCCCGGAGGCGCGACTCTGGCTAAAGAGTTGTCTAAAAAAGGAAAAAAGGTAATATTAGTTGAAAAAGGCAAAAGGGAAACTAAGCTCGGTCGTATGAAAGACGGCTTAAGGTTCTATGAAAAACATTCTTTCCGGAAGTCAAAACAAGGAATTATTCTTTATGGGACAAGAATGGTTGGCGGGACTTCAGTTGTTGCTTCGGGAAACGCCCTTAGGTGTTCGCAAAAAGAATTGTTTGATCTTGGAATAGACCTGGAAAACCAATTCATAGAAGCAGAGCAGGAACTTAAGACTTCCCCCCTGCCGGATAAGTATATTTCAGAAGGCGCTCAAAAAATACTGGAAAGCGCGCAAGCTTTGGGGCTTGAGCCAAAACGCGTCCCCAAATTTATCAATCCTGAAAAATGCAAAATTTGCGGATCCTGTGTTTTAGGTTGCAAGTATAATGCCAAATGGTCAGCAATTAACTACGTTGATGAGGCAATTAGAAACGGCGCTTCATTAATGACTCACACTAAAGTAATTAAAGTACTGGCTGCAAATGGCAAGGCTCAAGGAATAGAAGCCATTGGTCCCGATGGGCCGATAAAAATTATGAGCAACATTGTAATTATATCAGCCGGCGGTATCCAGACCCCAATAATCCTGCAGAAATCAGGAATTGCAAACGCGGGCAAGAAAATGTTTTGCGATCCTTTTATGACTACTTACGGAATTACCAAAAATACAAATCAAACAAAAGGAGTAAACGCGCCGGGGTATATCCTAAAGCCGGGAAGATTCATTGCGTTCCCTTTTATTGATCCATCAGTACAATTTCTACTATATACCGGTGGAAAACCTCTATTTGGAAGATTTCCCCGGCATAAAGCCCTAGGGATGATGACTAAGATAGATGACGAATCAGTAGGTAAAGTAAATGTTAACGGCTCTATTGAAAAGACCATAACTTTAAAAGACAAAGAAAAATTCCAGGAAGGAACTAAACTAGTGAAAGAAATATTAATCAAGGCAGGCGCAGAGCCAAGCTCTGTTTTTACGATTAAACAAATACGGGGCCCTCATCCCGGAGGGACAGCGGCTATAGGAGAAGTGGTAAATAATAACCTTGAAACAGAAATAAAAAACCTTTTTGTCTGCGATAATAGCGTGCTTCCCAAGGCGCCCGGGTTACCTCCGATTCTGACAATTATCGCCTTAAGTAAATGGCTGGCAAAAAGATTGGCCTTTAACTAATCTATAAAAATACTATGAACCCATTTGCCTTTTCAGGATTACTGATTTTAATATCCAGCCTGTTTTTTGGGTTTTTTGTTTTTTCTAAAAACATAAAAAATAAAGCAAACCAGATCTGGCTACTTTTTTCTATAGGGGTCGCATTATGGGGATTGGGCGCTTTTATAGCAGGGCAAATACCAGAAGAAGGACGGATAGAGGCGCTTTTCTGGTGGCGCATATCTTATTTAGGCATAATCTTTATTCCTGTTCTTTTTTATCATTTTGTACATGCCTGGTTAGGGTTTAAAATAAAAATACTCTTATATTTGTTTTATCTATGGGGCCTTTTTTTATTTATCTTAGAATGGACTCCGTGGGGAAATTTATTTTTTGGCTATGACAATATGAGATTAGTTTTTGACTCTTTTTATGTAGTCGGACCTAAACCTCTATTCAATTTCTTTGTTTTATGTTGGATTGCTATTATTTTCTATAGTCATTATGGATTATATAAAGCTTTTAAAAAATCGATTGGAATAAAAAGAACTCAAATTAAATATTTCTTTTTGGCAACAGCGATAGGTTTTATTGGGGGAGGAACGTCTTTCTCAATGTGTTTCGGAGTCAATATATATCCATACTACAATTTCGCTGTTTCTTTATATCCGGCGATTATGGCTTACGCTATCCTTAGGTACCGACTTATGGATATAAAGATTGTTTTCACCCGAGCCGGCATCTTTGTAGCAGTGTATACCTTTGTTTTGGGAATACCTTTTATCGTGCTTAAACATACCGGTTCAGGATTACTTTCTACCGGACTTGCGGTTATTTTTGCCACATTTGGGCCCCTAATTTACCGTTTTCTACAGGAAAAAACAGAATCAGTTCTTTTAGCCCAACAACATCGTTACCAGAAAATACTCCTACAAACCGCAACTGGCATGGTTACTGAACATAACTTGGAGAGGTTATCAAAACTCATTGTTTATATCTTAAAAAGTGCAATCCGGATTAATTTCGCCGCGATTTTTATCAAAGACAGAAAGAACAATTTGTACCGCCTGAAATCAATGCGCGGGGAACCTAATATTGGGGAGTGCGTTAAAAGTTTCAGCGCCAAAGACCCTTTTGTTAGCTACCTTAAGGAAAACCAAAAACATTTTTTTACCGAAGAGATGCCCCAAGAGATAACGCGCTCTTCAAATATACTTTTTAAGTCACGGGTAATTATCCCTGTATTAATCGGAAATGAACTTATCGGATTTGTATTTCTAGGCGAAAAAGCAAACGGCCAGTCTTATGCTGATGAGGACATTAACGTCTTCAAAATTCTTTCGCGCCAGGCAGCATTGGCTATTGAAAACTGCATATTTTTTGAAGAATCAAAAGATATGCAACAAAGGATGTTCTCCGCCGAGAAACTTGCTTCTATCGGAGGCATGGCTGACGGGATTGCCCACCAGATCAAAAACAGGCTTAACCTCTTTTCTTTAGCAGGCGGAGAATTAAAAATTGAAATAAAGAACTTTATGTCAAAACATAATAACCTAATTAGCAGTATCCCGGAATTAGATAAAACATTTAAATACCTGACTGAAATATCCGCTTCCCTGATTGATAATGTAAAAAGAACAGACAATGTTATCAAAGGTATCCTTGATTTTGCCAAAGTAGAAAAAAAGGGAAATTTTTTCGCTTTTTTCTCCTTTAAAGAAGTGGTGGATTTTTCTTCCCATCTTCTAATGCTTAAACATGAAGTCGCATCTCTCCCTCTTATTGTAAAAGTTGATGCTAAAGACGCAATCTACGGAGTCAAATCGCAATTAACCGAAGTTATATATAATTTGTTAGATAATGCCTACGAAGCCATCAAGGAAAGAAAAATGCAGGTTAACGCAAAAGAACCGCGATCTTTTATTCCCGAAATAGAACTAAGTTTAACGTGCGCGCAAAGCCGCCAGATAATAAAAATATCGGATAACGGCATCGGTATAAAAGAAGAGGATAAACATAAGATATTCGCTCCCTTTTTTACCACCAAGACTTCCTATAAATCCGGATCCGGAATAGGGGTATATGTAGTAAAAAGGATCATAGAAGAAAATCATAAAGGCAAAATCTGGTTTACTTCAACTTATATGAAAGGAACTTCTTTTATTATAGAATTACCGGCAAAACCGTAGTATAATAACTTCAGGAGGCAAAAATGAATGTTCTCGTGGTTGATGACGAAATCGAAGCCGTCAATTTCTTCAGCATTTTTCTTAAACGGCTTGGCTTAAACGTAGAAAAGGCAACTTGCGGGCAGGAAGCGCTTGAGCTATTTAACCGCCATAAGCCGGAATGGGTTTTTCTGGATATTAAAATGCCGGATATAAACGGGCTTGAGCTTTTAAGACAGATGAAAGCTATAGACACAAGCATAAAGGCGATAATGATTAGCGGGAAAGACGATGACTTAACTCAAAACGAAGCGCGGGAATTAGGCGCAAGCGATTACCTTACTAAACCTATAGATTTAGACGAAATGCATAAAATAATCAGGAAATATATTCCACAAGAACAGGAATAAAACTAATCAATGTTGCCAAATCCTAGGAAATGAATCTAGCATCCTTTCAAGAAACTTCCCCAGAAGTATAAAACCTCCGCAAACGGCTCGAACCTTAAGCTTGCTGGCGCAACTCTTTTATTTTCTTACAGATACCCCTACAAATTCTTCGCCGAAAGAGCAAATAATAATATGGGGTTCCTCTTGGGTTGAAGTTCTTACTTAATTTTTTCCCGCACAAGCGGGATACCGGCCCATCCGATAGGACCGGGTGCTGCCCCACAAGAAACCCCGCCCACCCGAAACTACTCTAATCCCCGGGTAAAGCCCTAATGAAACAGCTTAAATGCACCGCGCCCCTACAAACAAAATTCTTCCCGGAAAGAACTCGGCCGCTATGTTAATCAGCGCTATGCCCCGCCTCTTAAGGTCTTTGTATCTAATACCGGGGTAAAGCTGGTTCATAAGGAAATAACTTAAAATGCACCGCGCCTGTCGGCGCTCCCATATCTCCCGTGCATCAGTCGGCC
>JBAZGZ010000038.1:0-10238 GCA_041652615.1 Candidatus Omnitrophota bacterium
TACAGGCTTCCCGGTGGAATTTTTCTATTTTTGAATTCAATAATATTCCTAATGTCTTTTTCGGTAAAAAGGCGGTGGCCGTTCCGGTTCCTGGTGACTTCAGGAACTTTGCCTTTTCTTAACCATAGAAAAAGTGTATTCCTGGAAATCCTTGCCCGTTTTAGAACCTCTTTAGTAGTTAAAAAATGTTTATCGCTCATCGCTATATTGATATATGTTGGTATGCCAGATACACACAGATACAACAAAATGATAGCAGGCCACCATTAGTTTGTCAACATTTTTTTAAAAAAATATCTGCAGGTAAAACTTGGTGCTGTCTGGCCAAACTTTGCGGTAGTTTAGGGCAAATAAAACTTGAAATTATTGCCCCAGGTATTATAATTAAACTTAATCCGCGGGTATTTGGTGTGATTTGAACTTTACCGCAAACCAGAGAATCGCGTTTTGTGTCACACGGCATAGGGCATAATTGTAAGGCCGTTGAGTTTTTAGGAGAGATTAGTGCCAGGCGGCATGTTTATTTTGGTTTTTAGACACGGCTTTCCAGCCGCGAACGTATAAGCTTAAATATGGGAGACACAATAAACGCAGGAAGCAGAGGAAAATTTACTTTTGACCCCTCATCAATAGGCCCTCAATATTTTGATCCTTTCGCAGAAACTTACAATCGTTCATTCCTTGCCCAGTTTATACCTCCGATATTAAACGAGATTACGGAAAAAAATTGTAAGGCTACCTTATTTATGATAGACATTGATGACTTTAAACAGATAAACGATACTTACGGTCATCTTGTCGGTGATCAGGCAATAAAAAATGTTGCCAGCATATTTAAGCATGCCATAAGAGATAATGATTATGTAATCCGTTACGCAGGTGATGAATTTGTAATTCTTTTAACTGACACGAACCTGGAGATTTCTTATAAGACAGCGGAACGCATAATGGAAAAAGTGAGAAGCTCGCAATTTTCATTCAATAACCAAACCGTTAAGCAGACTATAAGTATGGGGTTTGCTTTGTTCCCTGACGATGCTGATGTTTTGGAGGGGTTAATTGAGCGCGCCGACCAGGCATTGTATCTCGCGAAGAAGAGAGGAAAGAATAATTTTGCATACTATAAAGAGGTTAGCGTTAGCCAGATAAGCTTGAAGATTGCGATGGATGCCATACCGTGCCCGAAATTTATTGACCGTGAGAAAGAGATGGCTCTTATCAGGCACGGTATAGATGACGCGGTTGGCTCAAGCAAAAGCGGAGGCGTTGTTGTCTTTGGAGAATCCGGCATCGGCAAGTCAAGGATGCTTAAAGAGATATCCCAGTATTCGCAAGGTAAAGGAATACAGGTGCTTTCTTCAAACACACATCAAAAAAATAGTCTTGTTCCTTCATACCTCCTTGCAAGAATTTTCGATAATTACGCAAAAAACCAATTGGTTCAAAATAAGGATAATTTTCTTTCACTTCTAAGCGGTATCGAGCAAGACAAGCGCAATCTGCTTTGTAATTCTATACCAGCACTTAAAGAAATTACTAAATCAAACGCGGAGGTCACCAAGGATCCGGATGTAATTTTCGAAGCCTATTGGGCGTTGCTTAAAACTATAATCAGCAAAAGCGCTGGCGTTTTTCTAGCCATAGATAATATTCAGTATGCAGATCTCTTGTCGCTTAAATTTTTCGATTTCATTTTAACAAAAGGCAAAAATGAAAAAATATTTTTCTTCCTGACTGTTCTTGATCCTTTTCCTGTTGGTGTTTACAACCCTTCGGCAGTACGGGAGATTATTTCGAATTTGGTTTCGGGTGCAAAAGTAAAGACGATTAAACTAGGTGTTTTCTCGGAGAACGAAACCGAGCAGGTAATAAATGCGGTTTTTCCGGATATAAATAAATTAAAAAGCGTAAGTAAGATAATCTTTGGCGTAACCCGAGGCCACCCGTTTTTTATTGAAGAGCTTTTGAAATATCTTATCGAGAAGTCTTTGGTTTATTTTGAAAATAATAAATGGGAAGTAAAAGAGATAACGAAAGAAAGCCTGCCCAAGTCTCTTGAAGAGGTAATCAGTCAAAGAATTAGAGGCTTAGATGCAGATGTTAAGGAGATCGTACTTATTTCTTCAGTAATAGGCGAAGACATAAATCCGGAAATATTAAGCAAAATAAAATTATCCACGAAAGGTAATATTCTGGAAATTCTGGATAAAGCGAGAAAACTTAAGATTATAAAGGAAGAGGAGAACGGTTTTGGCTTTCTTAATGATATTATAAAGGAAACTACTTTAAAAGAGATAGACCCTTCCCAGCAAAAAGATATTTCTTCAAAGGTTTCGGAAGCGCTTATGGATCTCTATAAAGATAATCTTGAGACGGTTAGCTTCCAACTCGGTAATATTTTCAGTAAAAGTGAGGATGCGGAAAAATTAAATAAATTTATACGCACGATTAATGAAAAAACTTCCCAGATATTCGATCCTACGGAAATATTGCATTATCTTGAGGATTTAACCAAAGCTACAGAAGAAGAAGAAAGGATAGTTCAGGTCGATGAGATAAAAGACGAAGATTTCCCGTTAGTCATAGAATTCCTAAGATTATTACAGGGGGCATTGAAGGATGCCAAGTTGTATCCGAAGGGAAGTAGGATAAGGGAGTTAGCTGTCAGGAATGTTTATGATTCATTAATTTTGATCCTTGCTAAATATGAAACTATTACGATCAGCGAGGTGGAAAAATCATTAGTAGTAAATAAGCGCAGGGTTACCGCAAAATTAGCAAAATTTATCGATATAGAATATATCGTAAAATTTTTGATAGAGAGAGACATAAAATCCTTTTCTTTAATGAAAGAAATTACCAAAGAAGAAATGGAGTGTTTTGTGGAAACAATTATACTTGAAGCTCAGGAAATCTACGCACAAGGGAGGTGGAAAGATATTCTTGCCGCGAAACAGCTTAGCCATGTTTCGGTTAATAAGGCAATATATGTGCTTCCTCAATCAAGCCGTTTTGCCGCGCCGATGAAAGAAAAACTGGAAAGTGCTTTGATACTGGATTTTATTTTAGGAAAAGCTTCGGGGAAGGAATTGGGAAATATCAAATTGATGACTATTCTGAAGGATAACCCGCAGCTTCTTTCCGAACAGCTTTTGAAAGCCGCTGAAGTAGCAAAAGATTTGGATAAATATGGCGATAAAATAGACATTCTTTCCAAGGGTATGGAAAAGATAGTCAATCTTGCGGAAGAAACTTCTAAAACCGGTAATAAATCTCAGACAGAGGAAAACAAGGTAGAGGTGGACAAAAAACTTGTCGATGTGTTTATGAATTTTAATCCAAAAATAAAAGTTCAACTTGCAAGAAAATCCGGCGCGTCAGACAACTTTATTTTGAGTGCGCTTCAGTCGCTCGATAAAAATTCTATCGGCGATTTTCTGAAAGAAGCTTTTGATTCCGAAGAAACGCTGTGGTCGCTTAGTAAATTAATGAGTAAGCTAAAAGAAGTATATAAAGAGCCTTCTAAGGAGTTTAAAGAGATTTTGGATTCAAAAATTAAGGATAAATCTTTTTCTGAGGAAGAAACAAAGATTATAACAGGAGATGTTCTGTGGAAGGATTTGCCGCTGGAAAGAAAAATCAGCGATATCTGTAAAATGGACAAGGACGTATTGATGGAAAGCTTGGATGATGATCTTGGGTCGATTATTGAACAAATACTTCTTTCAGGCAATCTCAAGCAGCTGGGAGATTTGTTTGTATGCCTTAGGAGAAAATCATTGGAAGCGCCTCAGACAGTGGGCATAAAAGTACAAGCTGTATTTATAAATATTTTTAAGAGTTTTTATACGGCTGAAGATAAGAAAAAAATAGTTTTTGACGCTCTTGAGGTGCTGCTTTCAAGCATCAAAATTGATATCGGGAAAGAAGGTATCGATTTTTCTTTGGGCCTGATAAGTTCTGTTATTACTGAGCTTAACCTCAATCGATTTAAGAGGAAAGGGGAATATGAAAAGTTAAAGGTGTTTTATGATATTTATAAATTTATTGAGGAGAATAAAACGTATATAGGCGAAGAAGGGGTTAATGCTTTAAAACAGAAGCTAAATTTGGAAGGTTTGGCTATAGAGCTATTTAACTTTTATATTGAAGGAGTTATCACCAGCTTGCAGTCTAAGGATGTCGAGAATATCGTTCAGTATTTTTCGTTATTATTTTTAGATGAGATCATTACCGGCCTTTCTGAGAAATTAGCCAAAGTCGCTGATCCTTTTGAGAAGTTTTTAATAATACGTAGGCTGCAAAAATTCATTTTTTCTTTTGATAAAGATAATCTTGAAAGGTTTTCTTCGGCAGTTTTTGGCGTTTTGCAGTTTGATGACGTTTGCGATATGCTTTCTTACGCGAAGAAGGGAGATCTTGTAGAAACCTTAAGAGTGGTTTATTTTAAGAGCGATGAAAAAGGCAAAGAACGGGTTCTTAGTTTAATTTACCGTTTAAAATTAATTGAAGCAAAGGATTTTGTCGAAAATCTTACAAAAGCCGATAATCCGCACCAGTTGCATAAAATTATTACAGAAATACTTACTGAATTTAAAAAATAATGCCACTTGAGAGAAAAAAAATTGCGTCTTTAGGCCAGGTTCTGTTGACCTTGCGTAAGATTACGGCCGAGCAGCTAAAGGAGGTGTTGCTTTTACAAAAACAGAGTTTCCCTCATCGACCGCTTGGCGAATTGCTTATAGAGCTTAAGTATGCTACCAAAGACGATATCCACAAGGCTTTGGCTTTACAGTTTTTATATCCTCAGATCGAATTACATCGCTATAAACTGGATCAAGAGATAATCAGGCTTATACCTAAGGAAATAGCGTATAAGTATAAGATGATTGCTTTGGATAAATTTGGTAATATACTCACCGTGGGGATGCTTAATCCTTTGGATAAGGAAGCTATAGATATAATTGAAAAACTTACTCATTTAAAAACAAGGCTTTTTATGGTTACTGAAGAGGATTTGGAGCACACACTCTCCCTACTTTATAAATAATTATGGAAGACAGATTCGAAAAAAAAGACGAGCAAGAAGAAAATAGCGACGATATTATTATCGACAACAATCCCGCAGAGGAGATGCAAAGGACTGAAAACTTTATGGCTGAGGAGTCCTATGCGTTAAAACTTGTTAAACGTGTCATCATGGAGGCTGTCGAAAAAAGAGCTAGTGATATATTCGTTGAGCCTCTGGAAGAATCTTTACGCGTGCGTTATCGCGTTGACGGCCTGTTACGGGAAGCAGGCAGTTATCCCGTAGAGAATACACCGTACATCGTAGGCGCGATTAAAGTTCTTGCCGGGCTTAATATCGCTGAACATCGTTTTCCTCAGGACGGCAGGTTTCGTTTTAAGACGCCGGAAAAAGCTGTAGACTTTCGAGTATCTGTCATTGCTACTAATTTAGGTGAAAAAGTGGTAATGAGAGTTTTGGATAAAAGCCGCATAAAGCTGGATTTGGATAGTTTAGGGTTTGATAAAGAAGGCATTGATATTTTGAAAAAGAATCTTAAGAAGCCCTACGGGATGATTCTTGTTTGCGGCCCGACAGGCAGCGGTAAAACTACTACTTTGTATTCCTGTTTAAAATTTATCGATGAACCGGAAGTAAATATAGTTACAGTTGAAGATCCGATAGAGTTTCAGCTGCCGGGGATAAACCAGGTAGCTGTCCAAGACGTTTTTGGGCTCACCTTTGCCGCGGCGTTGCGCTCTATCTTACGACAGGATCCTGATATTATTCTTGTGGGTGAAATCAGAGATTTTGAAACCGCTGATATCGCGGTAAAAGCTTCTCTTACCGGGCATTTGGTGCTTTCTACTTTGCATACCACTACTGCTCCTGCGGCAGTCATCAGGTTTATAAATATGGGCATTGAGCCTTTTCTTGTTGCTTCTTCCTGCCTTGTTACCGCGGCTCAGGCGCTTTTTAGGCTTCTTTGTACTAATTGTAAACGCGAAGTTGAAGCGTCGGAGATATTAAAAGAAGAATTAAAACTCAATAATCTTGAAGTGCCGGAGAATTTTAAATATTACGAACCGGTTGGATGCAGGTTTTGTAATAATAGCGGTTTTTCCGGAAGAAAAGCGATCATTGAAGTTTTAGAATTGGATCAGGATATAAAAGACCTTCTTGTCCGTAATGAGACGGAAGCTAAAATCAGGGAAGTGGCAACCAGCAAAGGGATGAAAACTTTAAGATATAAAGCGTTACAAAAGGTATTGGAAGGCCAAACTACGATTGAAGAAGTCTATCGCGTTACGATAGGCGTATAGTGAAGATCCACAGTCTTGTAGCCGTGGTTTTTATTTCAGCATTTCGTTGTGGAGCGAAATTCTGAGCAACCCGCCAAAGGCGGACTGTCGAATGGATAAATAGAGCAAATATGGCAGAAGATAATAGTTCTGAGAAAATTATTCAAAAATTCGATAAAGAGACAGAAGCTTTTTATTCTCTTTGCGAAGAAACATTTTTTCCGCCGATAGACCTGTCTAAATACCAGGTGTCGGAAGAAGTCTTGACCTATATACCTGAAAGAATCGCAAGGGCTTGCAAGGTTTTACCGGTCTCACGTGTCGGATCCATATTGACCGTAGCCTTGAGTGAACCGTCAGATATTTTTTTATTGGACAATTTGGCGCTTATCACTGAATTGGAAATTTCTCCGATAATCGCTCCGGAACCGCAAATTCTAGGCGCTATCGAAAAGTATTATTCTCTTGCGAAAGCGGAGGCTGCGAAAGAAGAGGAAGAAACTCAGCTTGAAGGTGAAACAGAGGAGATATCATCATTTAAGGAACAGAAGTTTAACGTAGAAGAGATAACCAGGATTTCCAAAGAAACCAGGGTCGTTAATGCGGTGAATAAGATTTTAAGCGATGCGGTAAAATCGAGAGCCAGCGATATTCATATTGAACCTTTTGAAAAAGATGTAAGGGTGCGTTACAGGATTGACGGAATATTACATGAGGTTAAGAGAATAGAAAATAAATATCAGCAGGCTGTAACCGCAAGGCTTAAACTCATGGCTCGTTTGGATATTACACAAAAAAGGGTTCCTCAGGACGGCAGGTTCGGTTTTCGCACTCAAGAAAAAGAAGTCGATGTGCGAATGTCAATTTTGCCGATTGATTTTGGAGAAAAAATAGTAATACGACTTTTGGATAAAGCTAATATAAAACTTGATATTGAAACCATAGGTTTTTCTCCCTATGCTCTTGAGATATTTAAAAAAGCTATTGCTAAGCCATTCGGATTAATCCTTCTTACGGGCCCTACAGGTTCCGGAAAAACAACAACACTATACACGCTCCTTAATCGCTTAAATACTTCCGAGCGTAACATTACAACCATAGAAGACCCGGTAGAGTATAATCTGGCAGGAGTAACCCAGATACCGGTAAGGCATGAAATTGACCTTGATTTTGCTACGATCCTGCGCGCGACGTTGCGTCAATCGCCTGATATAATAATGGTCGGAGAAATAAGGGATTTTGAAACCGTGGATATTGCCATGAAAGCCGCTCTTACCGGCCACATAGTTTTGTCTACGCTTCATACCAATGATGCGCCTTCAGCTATTACCAGGCTTCTTAATATGGGCGTTGAACCGTTTTTGATTTCTTCGTCTTTAAACCTGATAGCCGCGCAGCGCTTGGTAAGAAAAATATGCTCTAAATGTAAGACAAGCTATAAAATGGATTTAAGTGTCTACAAAGATATAGCTGAAGAATACAGAAAAAAAGATGTAACTCTTTATAAAGGTAAAGGGTGCGATGACTGTAAAAAATCAGGGTATAAAGGCAGGGTGGCGGTAGCGGAAGTTTTTCTCCTGGATGGCAAATTGCGTGAAATGATTATGAAAAAAGAGGCGACGGATATTATACAGGAATACGCGCGTAAAAATGCCGGGATGAAAACCCTAAGAGAAGACGCAATGGAGAAATGTTTAAGAGGGGAAACCTCCTTTGAAGAGGTTTTGAGAATAACCTTAATGTAGGTTATTGAAGGTCTTGAGAATTATTTTTTTAAACTTCTTGAAACTTGCTTGATATTCCTTTAATATAATACCATATGCCACTTTACGATTATTCAGGATTAGACGCTCAGGGTAAAAAGGTAAAAGGAGTCGTAGAAGCTTCTTCCGTAGAAGAGATTCTGAATAAGCTCCGCTCTGAAAATATCCACGTTCTTGATGTTGCCGAGGTTAAGAAAGAATCAGGTAGAGGTGGCGGCGGCGGAAAGATAAAAAGCGAGGACTTGGTAATTTTTTCGCGCCAGCTTTCTTCCCTGATTTCTGCCGGCATACCGATTGTCAAAAGCTTGGGGATTTTGGCGGAACAGACAGAGAATAAGGCTTTTAAAAACATAATCCTTTCTATCCAAAAAAGTATCGGTTCCGGTAATAGCCTTGCCGATTCCTTCGCCAAATATCCAAAATTATTCTCGCCGCTTTTTATAAACATGGTCAATGTTGGTGAGTTCAGCGGAAGTTTGGATGTTATGCTTGAGAGGCTTGCTAACTATTTAAAGAGTTATAATGACTTGATAAAAAGAGTTCAGTCGGCCCTGGTTTATCCGATAGGCATTATCATAGTTGCGACCCTGATTATGATAGCGCTTTTTGTTTTCGTTATCCCGGGTTTTGAAAAAATGTTTTCCGGTCTTGGTGGGCAAATGCCTCTTCCTACCCAGATATTGATTCTCATAAGTAAGATAATCAAAAAATATTTTTTAGTCGCAATAGTAGTTGTTGTGGCTTTTTTCCTTGGTTTGCGTAAATATATCAGTACGCCCCGGGGTTCAGAGCAATGGGAAAAACTGACGAGTAAAATGCCTCTAATCGGTAAGCTTTTTCTTAAGATGGTTCTGGCTAGATTTGTAAAAACTTTAGCTATCCTGGTAAGAAGCGGAGTCCCGATACTTAACTCTTTACTTGTTGCCGGTAAAACTTCCGGAAGCAGGATCCTGGAAGCAAAGATGGAGACCATAAAAGATGATGTTTCGCGAGGAAATAAACTTGCTGACAGTTTAAAGAAAAGTGAATTTTTTCCGATTATGCTTGTAAGTATGGTGGGCGTTGGTGAGGAAAGCGGGGATTTGCCTGCTATGCTTGAGAAAATCGCTGAAATGTATGAAGGTGATGTTGATGCAGCGGTTTCCGGATTGCTTTCGCTTTTAGAACCGGCGATTATGGTATTTTTGGGTGTGGTTGTCGGCGGCATAGTTGTTTGTTTATTCATGCCTATTCTTAAAATTCCGCAAATGGTGGCAGCGCAGCAGTAGTTGCCTTGAGCCCGCATTTCTTTGGTTCAAATTCCTTTAGGTTGACATTAGGCGGTTTTTGTGGTATATTAATTTTGTTCTTTGGATATACTTTACGGTGAGTAACATGCATATAAACCATAATCAAATCTCAAAATTTAACATTAATTTAGTATTGACGGTTGTGGTGGTTTATCCTGCTTTTAGGTTTTCGCCGTAAGGTTTCCAAGACTCGAAGTAAATTCAATCCCCTGTCGGTGAAAACTGACAGGGGATTTTAGTTTTTAAGCAATAAAAGTAAAGAAAATCATTGGAGAAATAACCAAGATACAAGAAACAATAATCCCACAGGGATAGGCCTTCCTATACCTTTAAAGGAAGGGCCTAACCAAACAATGACCAATAACCAAATTTCAATGACCAAACAAGAACAGATTTTTTTGTTTGATTATTGGATATTGAATATTGGAATTTGTTTGTATCTTGTTTTCTTGGTTATTGGTTATTTCTTAAACTTTTAAATTATTATGTTACAAAATAAATCAATAAACTTATTGGTCGTAGTTGTAGTAGTAGGTGCGCTTGCGCCGCCTGGCTAAGGAGCGAGTCTTTTTGTCTTAGCCCCTGCTGGCGCAAGCTGGCAGGGGTTTTTTAATGAGCGCATTATTTTTCTGTGTGTATCCACACAGAAAAATAATAGCGCGAATTACCCCCGAGCGAACGAAGTGAGCAAGCGGGGTAATGAGATCTCGACTCAAGCCTAGACTGTCGTAAATTAGGCATGGCGTAGAAAAAACAATAGTGCGAATTAACCCCGCCAAGCGTGACAAAATTATCAAAGAGAATTTTGTCACATCTTCTGCGAGGCGGGGTAATGAGGCAACGTCAAGGTGTCAAAGCATCAAGGTGATCTAAGATA
>JBAZGZ010000039.1:0-10211 GCA_041652615.1 Candidatus Omnitrophota bacterium
CACGGGCAATTTAGATAAATATTCACAAGATAAAGTAGTTGATCTGCTTGAAAAGTTAAATAAAGAAACAGGAAAAACAATAGTTATCGTTACGCATAATCTTGAATTGGCAAAGAGGGCAAAAAGAACGATAACTTTAAAGAGCGGAGAAATAATTGGATAGCGTATAGAATAAATAGTTTAGAATTTGCCTATACGCTAAACGCTATCCGCTATACGCTAAAAACAGGGGGGAGTTATGAAAATCTATCTAAATGGCAAATTGGTTGATAAAAATGAGGCAAAAGTTTCTGTTTTTGATCATGGTTTTTTATATGGAGACGGAGTGTTCGAGGGCATTCGCGCTTATAATTGTCTTGTATTTAAATTAAAGGAACATATTGATAGGCTTTACGAGTCAGCTCATTCTATTATGCTGCCTATTAAGTTAAGCAGAAAAGAAATGTCGCAGGTGGTTATTGACACGCTAAAAGCGAACAATTTAAAAGATTCTTATATACGTTTGATAGTTTCACGCGGAGAGGGAGATTTGGGCCTTGATCCGAGAAAGTGCAAAGGCGACGCGACGATTGTTGCAATCACCGACAAAGTTGCCCTTTATCCGAAGAAATTATACGATAAAGGTTTGGAGATTGTTACTGTTCCTACCATTAGAAATATTCCGGAAGCGCTTAACCCGCAAATAAAATCGTTAAACTATTTAAATAACATTTTAGCGAAGATAGAAGCGGTTAATTGCGGCTACGAAGAGGCGCTTATGCTGGATCATCTTGGCTATATCGCTGAATGTACCGGTGATAATATTTTTGTAGTTGAAAAGGAAGAACTTTATACACCACCCCAATGTATGGGTACCCTAAGGGGCATTACTCGTGACGCAGTCCTGTCTATTGCAAGAAAGATTAAAATCCCTACCCACGAACATGTTTTAACCCGCCACGAACTTTACAATAGCAGCGAGTGCTTTTTGACCGGAACAGCAGCAGAGATAATCCCGGTTGTAAAGGTGGATGGAAGAAAAATCAACGAAGCAAAACCGGGGAAAGTCACAAAACTCCTGATGCAGGAATTTAACAAATTAACAAAAATAGACGGGGTTAAGTATACATTATAAGCAACCAGAAACCAGAGCACAGAAACCAGAAATAATTTTTCTATTATCTGGTTTCTGGTTGCTGGTTTCTGTTATCTTTTAAAAACCATGGTTTGCGACATTTGTCACAAAAATATTGCTACAGTTCATCTTACCGAAGTAATAAACGATAAGGTGGTTGAAATGCATATTTGCCAGCATTGTACCAAGACTGAAGAGTTTAAGGAGAATTTAAGTGTCCAGGAACTTTTGGGCGGGTTAATGGATCTCGCTGAAGCTAAAAATAAAGAAAAAATTTCCCTAAAGTGCACTTCTTGCGGCTTGACTTATGATGATTTTAAGAAGAAGGCGCGTCTTGGCTGCTGCAAGTGTTATTTGACGTTTAAGCAGCAGCTAATGCCTTTGTTAAAAAAAATTCACGGTTCTTTGCATTATACCGGTAAGAGGCCCTTGGATTCTTTTCTTAAGATTTCCAGAGACAACAAGACGGAAGAATTACAAAAAAGGCTTGATCGGGCAATACAGCTTGAGGAATTTGAGGAAGCAGCGCGGTTAAGGGATGAATTAAAAAAGCAAGGTAGTAGAGAGTAGAGGGTAGAGAGTAGAGAGACGGAAACGAAATCTGCCTTTTTGAAAATTTAAAACTTTTTAACTCGAATAATGGTAATATTTCTTTCTCTCTACCCTCTACTTTTGCTTCGACTCCGCTCAGCATCCTGAGCGAACGAAGTGAGTCGAAGGACTACTCTCTACTTATAAAATTATGTTTGAAGAGTTTTTAAATAACAAGGATACTTGGCTTAACGGTAAAGGGCCTTTTTCGGAGATCGTATTTTCTTCGCGAGTACGCCTGGCAAGGAACCTGCCTGGTTATCCATTCCCTCCAAGAGCGACAAAATCTCAAAAAGAAGATATCTTAAAAAAAATAGAGCAGGCATGTTCCGGAATAGCGCAGTTAAAAAATACCAATTTTTTGCGAATGCAGGATATAAGCGAACTCGACAGGCAATTTCTTCTTGAGCGCCACTTGATAAGCCAGGAACATACTGTAAATTTTGAAAGTAAAGGTCTGATTATATCTTCTGACGAAAAGATTTCTTTGATGATAAATGAAGAAGATCATTTGAGGATGCAGGTAATATTTTCAGGGTTTGATTTAGAAAAATCCTGGGAGATTATTAACGAAATTGATAATGAGATGGCGAAGGTAATTAACTTTTCATTTCTGCCTAACCTTGGATTCCTTACGAGTTGTCCTACAAACGTAGGAACAGCGTTACGGGCCTCCTGCATGCTGCATTTGCCAGCCCTTGTTTTTACAAAAAGAATAAACAAGATTTTGGAGCTTCTCGTAAAGATATCTTTTATAACCAGAGGTTTTTTTGGCGAAGGCACCCAGGCGCTCGGTGATTTTTTTCAGATTTCAAACCAGGTAAGCCTTGGTATTTGTGAACAAGAGGTTATAGATAATCTTTCCGGAGTGGTCAATCAGGTTAAAGAACAAGAGATAGACGCGCGCAATTTACTTTTAAAAAAACATAAATTGAACCTTGAAGACAATGTGTGGCGTTCGTTAGGTATTTTAAGAAATTGTCGTTTGATTAGCAGTAAAGAAGCGCTCAGTCATCTTTCGATATTGTCTTTAGGCCTAGATTTAGGTATAATCAAGGATATAAACCGGGAGAGTATAAACAGCCTTTTTATAATAATCCAGCCGGCGCACTTGCAAAAGATAGAAGAGGATTTTAAAAGAAGAAGAGCGGGATTATACTCGGGCGCAGATTTTAAGGGAGAAATTGAAACCATAGAAGCGGATGTCCGCGGATCAAAACGCGGATAAGCACACAAAAACAGGGTATACTAATTGTTTAGAAAAAGTTGTATACCAAATAATCAAGATTGAAATAATATTTTTATATAAAGGAAAAAATTAGTGATTATATTTCTAAATTCACTGGTTTAATTCCCGTGCGTGAATCCGCGTAAACATCAGCGGTAATCCGCTTCTATATTATAGGAGGAAATAATGTTCAACAGATTTACAGAAAGAGCCAGAAAAGTTTTAGTCTTAGCTAAAGAAGAAGCCAGGCGGTTTAATCATGATTACATCGGTACAGAACATATACTTTTAGGTTTAATCCGAGAAGGCGAAGGGGTTGCCTGCGCGGTTTTACAAAATTTGGGTATCGATCTTGAACGTTTAAGAATTGAAATAGAAAAACTTATTTCTCCGGGAAGTGCCGCCTCTGTTTTGGGCGATATACCTTTTACCCCCCGGGCAAAAAAAGCGCTTGAGCTTGCCGCTGAAGAAGCGCACAATCTCGGACATAATTATATCGGTACAGAACATATACTTTTAGGTTTAATCCGTGAAGGCGAAGGCCTTGCTTCCCAGGTACTTTTTTCTCTGGGTGTTGACTTAAGAAAGATCCGTGAAGAAATATCCGCGCTTTTGGGCGGAGGCGGCCAGGCGTTTCAAGGCGCACAGCCGCAGACGGCATCAAAAACTCCCGCGCTCGATTCATTCGGTAGAGATCTTACCAAACTTGCAAAAGACGGAAAGCTTGATCCTGTAATCGGACGTAAATCCGAGATAGAAAGGGTCATCCAGGTTTTATCGCGGCGCACAAAAAATAATCCCGTTCTTCTTGGTGAAGCAGGCGTGGGTAAAACCGCGATAGTTGAGGGGCTTGCTCAAAGCATTATACTTAGCGAGGTCCCTGAAATCTTAAGGAATAAACGTATAGTCGTGCTTGATTTGGCGCTTATGATAGCCGGCACAAAGTACCGCGGCCAGTTTGAAGAGAGAATAAAAGCGGTAATGGAAGAGATAAAGCGTTCGAAAGACGTTATTATTTTTATCGATGAACTACATACGCTTGTCGGAGCCGGCGCGGCAGAAGGCGCGATAGACGCTTCAAATATTTTGAAGCCTTCTCTGTCAAGAGGAGAAATCCAGTGCATCGGTGCGACTACTCTTGATGAATATAGAAAATACATAGAGAAAGATGCGGCGCTTGAACGAAGATTTCAGCCTATTATTGTTGAGCCAAACTCAGTTGAAGAGACAGTGGAAATTTTAAAAGGGCTTCGTGATAGATATGAAGCGCATCACCGGGTAAAATTTTCCGATGAAGCTGTTGACGCGGCATCAAAATTATCAGACAGATATGTTTCGGGAAGGTTCCTTCCGGATAAAGCTGTTGATTTGATTGATGAGGCGGGTGCCCGCGCGCGCCTGGCGGTTTTAACTGCGCCTAAAGAAATAAAAGATTTTGAAGATAAATTGAATGTAATTGACAGGGAGAAAGAAGCATTGATAAAACAACAAGATTTTGAAGCAGCCGCAAGATTGCGGGATGAAGAGAAGAAATTAAGAATTCAACTTGAAGCTGCAAGAAAAGATTGGGTTAAAAAACGTGACCAGATTATACCTACAGTAAACGGAGAAGACATCGCGCGATTGATTGCACAAATTACCGGCATACCAATATTCAGGCTTGAAGAGAGGGAGTCAGAGAAGTTATTAAAGATAGAAGAGAAGCTTACTGATAGAGTTATCGGCCAGCATGAGGCACTTAATTCAATAGCCCGTTCAATAAGAAGAGCCAGGGCCGGAGTAAAAGAGCCGCGCAGGCCGATAGGTTCTTTTATGTTTCTTGGGCCTACAGGCGTAGGAAAAACTTTACTTGCGCGTGCGCTTGCCGAGCTTATGTTTGGCGATGAGGAAGCGCTTTTACAGCTTGATATGAGCGAATATATGGAGAAATTTAATGTTTCGCGTTTAATCGGAGCTCCTCCGGGATATGTGGGCTATGAAGAGGGCGGACAACTTACTGAAAGAGTGAGAAGACGGCCTTATTCGGTCGTGCTTCTTGATGAAATAGAAAAAGCTCATCCGGATGTGTTTAATCTTCTTCTCCAGATCCTTGAAGAAGGAAGGCTTACCGATAGCTTTGGCAGAAGAGTTGATTTTAGAAATATTATTTTGATAATGACTTCAAACGTTGGAGCTGAAATAATAAGAAAACGCGGTTCGCTTGGATTCAAACCGATTACAGAAGATATCGGCTATGAAGATATGAAGAATATGCTTTTTGAAGAAGTAAAAAAAGCGTTTAAGCCGGAATTTTTAAACAGGCTCGATGAAGTCATAGTTTTCAGGCCGCTCGGCAAAGAAGATTTAGGCAAAATAGTTACATTGGAAATTGCCAATGTGAACAGTCGTCTTAAGGATCAGGGCGTGTTTGTTGAGTTGACTCCCGAAGCCAAGGATTTTTTTGTTGAAAAGGGCTTCGATCCGGTATTCGGCGCAAGGCCTCTAAAAAGGATTATACAGAGATTTTTGGAAGATCCTTTGGCCGAGGATATAATCAGGGGTGAGTTTGCCGAGAGGTTAAAGCTTACAAAGTCTGTAAAAATAGTAGCAAAAAGAAAAGGCGAAGAATTAAAATTTGAATGAAAATTTTTAGCTTATTTTTATTGTTTTTCCTGGCTCTCCAGCCTCGGGCCGCCGCGTATAATTTTATAGAAATAGACCTTATTGAAAGCAAGGTATTGTTTAACAACTACCATTTTGGTAATTATAATATAAGCGCGGATTTACTTTTTGATTTTAAAAAAGAAAATGATTCTTTGATATTGAGCCTTGATGGTAAAGATATAGCTTTTGATACCTTAGGCGAGGGTGAGGTTTCCAGCGTAAAGAGGCTTGTCTCGTGGCTTACGGTAAAATTAGTAAAAAAAGAAAATCTAATCTTCGTAAATTATCTGCGTTCTCCCCAGATTTTAGCCAGAGGAAAGATTAACCTTGATAACAAAGAAATGCTTTTAGATGTGGATTATAATTGGCAGGAAAAATCTCTGTTTTTAGAGGGCAACATCGATGGTAAGGTAAAAATCTGGGGTAAAATCGACGACTTCCTGATAAATGGTTCGCTTAATATAAAAAACGGAAAATATCAGGATGTAGATTTTTCGCAGTTAACCCTGCATTTTTTAGGAAAACCGCCCTTGTTTACTTTAAATAATTCTGAAATATATCTAGCTGATGGCAGCGTTTACAAGATTGAGGGAGTAATGAGCTTGCGAGATATGGGTAATATTTTTCCAAAGGCTGAGTTTATATCCAAAAAGGTAAATATAGCCGGTTGGGAAATATTGTCAGAGAATCAGTCGAGTGCCGGGCTTAAAAGAGAAGTGAATGACAGTTTTGATATTCTTTTTAGTACTTATGATAGAGAAGATCAGTCCATGGATACCGGCGCGGAATTGCGCTATAAAGTAAAAAATAACCAGTTCCTGCGTTTGCGTATGCAGGATGATAAAACCCTTATCGGGTTTGGGAAGGACTTTTAGTAAAGAATTAGGACAGATGTCGCGGATTGCTACGGATTCAAACGGATGTATTCATCCGTGACATCCGTAACTATCCGTCTGCATCCGTGTTAAAAAAATGTTTAAAAAGCTGCAAACTTTTTTACAGTACATAGGTGGTATCAGTTTTTTTATCGGAGATATTTTTTGGTGGCTTTTTTCTAAAAAAAGAGATTTTAAGGCGGTAAAAAGAGAGATAGTGCTGATAGGGATAAACAGCCTTCCGCTAGTTTCCTTGATTTCTTTCTTTGTAGGGATAATCATAGCTTTTCAAACCGCTTATCAGCTGAAACAATTTTCTTCTGAAATTTACATTGCTTCACTGGTCGCGCTTTCTCTGGTAAGAGAACTCGGCCCGGTTCTTGGCTCGTTAATTGTTGCTGCCAGAAGTGGAGCAGCTATTACCGCGGGCATAGGCTCAATGAAAATAAGCGAACAGGTGGACGCTTTGGAAGCGTTTGCGGTTAATCCGGTAGATTATCTTGTTGTTCCGAAATTCTTGGCTTTAATTATCGCTATGCCGGTTTTAATCATCTATGCTGATTGCCTGGGCATTTTGGGTGGTTATCTGGTAGGTAATTCAAAATTCGGTATACCTTTTCAATTCTATTTTAAGTTAACCTTTGATGCGCTACAGTTCAAAGATATATTGAGCGGAATGATAAAGAGCGTCTGTTTCGGCTCGATAATTGCATTTGTCTCTTCTTACGAAGGTTTTAAGCCGTTTTCATCAACGGATGTTTCAAGATCGGTTACTCATTCGGTAGTGCGTTCATTTATCTTTATCATTATTAGTGACTGTATCTTAACGGCGTTGTTCTATTTTATGTTCTAAGTGAAAATAGAAGCGGATGTCCGCGGATCTAAACGCGGATAAACGCCAGCGAATTACCATGCGTAAATCCGCGTAGATATCCGCGGTAATCCGCTTCTAGAAAATAGAGATTTGCGTTACCAATATGAGGTTTCAGTAATATGGCAGAAGAAATGATAAGATTAGAAAATGTTTCTAAATTTTTTGGAGAAAAACAGGTCTTAAAAGGCGTAAATCTGTCGGTAGAAAAAGGAGAAACTTTTCTTCTGATTGGCAGAAGCGGCGCCGGGAAAACCGTTCTTCTTAAAAATATAATCGGATTGCTTCGCCCCGACACAGGGTCAATTTTTATCGATAATGTTGATATAACTAAACTGAATAATAAAGAACTTGAAAAGGTGCGTTATCAGTTCGGGCTTGTTTTCCAGAGCAGCGCGCTTTTTGATTTTTTAACCATAGAGGAAAACGTAGGTTTTTTCTTTTATCAGCACACAAAGCTCAAGAAAAGTGAGATAAGAAAAAAAGTAAAAGACACCCTTGCATTGGTTGGTTTAGAGGGGATAGAGGACCATTACCCGTATGAATTAAGCGGCGGTATGAAAAAAAGAGTTGCGATAGCAAGAGCTGTTATCTATGATCCTAAGATTATAATTTATGATGAGCCGACAACCGGTATCGATCCTATAGCGGTCGATAAGGTTGTTTCTTTGATTGAAGATTTACACAAGCGGCTTGCGATAACCTCGCTTGTCGTAACGCATGATCTGGAAGTTGGTTTAAAAATTTCTGAACGCATAGCATTTCTCTTAGGCGGGAAGATTATTTTTCAGGGGAAAAAAGACGATGTGAAAAATATTAATGACCCTCGTATTATGCAATTTTTGCATGGCAGCTCAGCAGGGCCTATAAAAGAGATGGAGGTATAAAATTTTAGAAGCGGATATCCGCGGATCTAAACGCGGATAAACGCCAGCGAATTACCATGCGTAAATCCGCGTAGATATCCGCGGTAATCCGCTTCTATTTTAAAGGGAGGTATAAATGGCTAACAATTTTACGAATATAAAAAAATATTTTGCGGAAGTTAAAGTTGGCGCTTTTTTTGTCGGTGCGATATTGATACTTCTCCTTACGCTTATTTCAATGCGTTCATTTAATTTTTTGAAGCAAAAAAATGAGTACAAGGTAAAATTTAATTTCTCAGAGGGCTTGCGCTCTTCATCCCCGGTAAGGTTTTGTGGAGTGGATGTCGGCGAGGTAAAGGATGTTGAGGTTAAGCAGGAAGCCGATCTGCAGCCATTTGTATATGTCAATATTAAGGTAGACAGCAATGTGAATATACCCAAAAATTCTTACTTCTTTATAAATTCTTTAAGTTTATTCGGAGAAAAATATCTTGAAATCGTGCCGCCGGCAAAGCCCCAAGGCTATCTTGTTACGGGGGAAATGGTAGAAGGTATTTCGCCAACCCCGCTTTTTAACGTTCTTACCAATTTTAATAAAACAATGGAAGAGGTTAATGAGTTCGTAAAGAACGGAAAGATCAGGGATTCTCTGCAAAATACCATAACCAATATCGAAAAAATCAGTTCTGACGTAAGATGCCTTATGGAAGACGTGAAAAATAAAAAGGGAACATTGGGCAGGTTATTCTATGATGATTCTTTGTACACCAAGACAGAAGAGCTTATCGATGAAATTAAGCAGAATCCCTGGAAGTTGCTCCATAAAACCAAGGATAGTAAATAAAGTAGAGAGTAGAGGGTAGAAAGTAGAGAGACGAAGAGAAAATATCTGTCTTTTTTGAAAAATTTAGAATCCTTAACTTAAATAACAGTCATAATTTCTCTCTACCCTCTACTTTCTACTCTCTACTTACTTAACAAATATGTTTTATTGTTCAAAATGCGGATATAAATCAGTTAAGTGGGCGGGCAAATGCCCTCTTTGTGAAGGGTGGGAAACTTTTCAGGAAGAGAAGGAAGAAGTAGAAGGCGAAATTACCAGAGAAAAAATAGAGCCGCGGCTGATCAAAGATATAGCGGGGAAAGATTTTAAGAGAATACTTACCGGTATTGAAGAGTTTGACCGTATTGTCGGAAACGGTATAGTTAATGGTGAAGTGGTTCTTGTTGGCGGAGAGCCGGGTGTCGGAAAATCCACTCTTCTTTTAGAAATAAGTTCCGCTTTAGCTTTAAAAGGAAAAACGCTCTACGTAAGTGCTGAAGAGTCCCCTGAGCAGGTAACTTTACGCGCTACCAGGCTTAGCGCCGCATCGGAAAATCTTTACATCCTGGGCGAAGATAATTTAGAAACTATTTTCACCTACATAAAAGAGCAAGGGTTTAAATTCATAGTCGTTGATTCTATACAGGTTGTTTACTCGTCAAGCTACGACGGCCCCAAGGGAAGCGTTTCGCAAATTAAGGGTTGTGCGGACTATCTTACCCGGATTGCCAAAACTTTAGGCGTGGTTATTTTTATCGTTGGGCATGTCACCAAAGAGGGGATAATCGCGGGGCCAAAACTCTTAGAGCATATTGTTGACTGTGTTCTTTATTTTGAAGGAGAGGTGCTTTCCAATTACAGAATTTTGAGGGCCATAAAAAACAGGTTTGGGCCAACAGGAGACATTGCGGTTTTTGAAATGCTCTCTACCGGGCTCAAAGAAGTAAAAAAAACGACTGATCTTTTTCTGCCGCACAGGGAAGAAGCTGTCGCGGGAAGCTCGGTTATTTGTGTTATAGAGGGGCTTAGGCCTATGCTTATAGAGCTGCAATCGTTAGTTAGCCGGGCAAGTTTTGGAGTGGTAAGGAGAAGGAGCCTTGGCTTTGATTTTAACAGGTTTTCCCTTCTTGTTGCAATAATTGAAAAAAGACTTAAAATGTCACTTTCTAGCGAAGACGTATTTTTAAATGTCGCAGGCGG
>JBAZGZ010000040.1:0-10173 GCA_041652615.1 Candidatus Omnitrophota bacterium
TGATTTAAAGTAGAGAGTAGAGGGTAGAGGGTAGAGAGATGGAAACAAAACCAGAATTTTATAAAGATTTCAAAATTTTTAGCTAGAATAACGGTAATAATTCTTTCTCTCTACTATCTACTTTCTACTCTCTACTTATAGCAAATATGAAAAAGATACATATTAAATTCATGGAAGAAGCAATCAAAGAAGCTAAGAAGGGTTTGCGAGAGGGAGGTGTCCCGATCGGTTCAGTATTGGTTAAAGATGGAAAAATCATCGGCCGGGGGCACAACCGGCGCGTACAGAAAAAATCCGCGATTTTACATGCGGAAATGGATTGCCTGGAGCGCGCCGGAAGGCTAAAGCCCAAAGACTATGCTAAATGTGCTATTTATTCAACATTATCCCCCTGCGACATGTGTACCGGAGCGATACTCCTTTATAAAATCCCGGTTGTCGTTATCGGTGAAAATTCAACCTTTAAGGGTCCTGAGGGGTATTCTAAAAACCGCGGCACAAAACTTATTAATTTGCAGATGGATGAATGTAAAAAAATGATGAGTGATTTTATCAAGACAAACCCTTTGCTTTGGAATGAAGATATTGGAAAATAAGAATATATACACGGATGTCACGGATGGAAGAATCCATGGGGGTTGTTACGTACCAACAAACAGAACGTTGTATCTATCCGTTGAATCCGTAACCATCCGTCCCTATCCGTTTTAAAGATATTAATATGGAAAATCAACCGGATAAGAAATTTGAAGTTAAATTTGTTGAAAATAATGAGTTGCTTGATGAGATAAAGTATTTAAGGGGTCAGGCTTTTTTTGCTAAAGCCGTCAAAGAAGAGGATGAGTTTGATGAATATTCAAAGCACCTCGCAGTTATAGATAGAGATACAAATAAAATCATCGGAAGTTACAGGCTTCTGCTTGGTTCCACAGCCAAAAATCACGGAGGTTTTTATTCGGAGACAGAATTTGATTTAAGTAATATTAAAAAAAATTGTAAAGGTGAATTGCTTGAAATGAGCAGAGCGTGCGTACTTGATTCTTACCGGAAATACCCGATTATAAAATTTATATGGAAGGAGATAATTTCTTTCGTAGAAAAAAACGATATAAAATATATCTTCGGCTGCCCAAGTATCGACGAGGCGTCTAAAGAGCATATCGGAGAAGTCATGGAATTTTTTAAAACAAATTGTTTCTCAGAAGAAAAATACAGAGTTTATCCGTTAGCGGGTAAAGAATACAAATTTGTTGCTTTTGTTGATAAACTGGATTCAAAAGCAACTTATCGCACCCTTCCTTCGCTTGTAAGAGGGTATCTAAAAATGGGCGCGCTTGCCTGTTCAGAACCTGCCTGGGACAGCCATTTTAAGACCGCAGATTTTTTTATGATGCTTGAAGTGGCAAATTTTAGCGCCTATAAAGAAAAATTTTCATGATAAAAATATTCAAGGTAATTCTGCTTTTTGCTTTTATCTTCACGTTTATCTTTATATTCATCTTGCTGCAATGCTTATTTGTCTTTTTTCGCAAAAGCCGGGCTTATTTTATTTCTCAGGCAATACATGTTTTTAGCGTATTTGCTTGCCTTGTTATGGGCATAAGGATAAAGGTAAAAGGACTTTCTGATTTACGAAAGAAAAAAGGAATGTTTCTTGTGACAAATCATATAAGCTATATTGATGGTTTAGTGGCATCGAGGATTTTCCCGCTTGTATTTATTGCGAGGGGGGACTTAAAAGAGTGGCCTTTGTTTGGAATTTTTAGCAAGGTTTCAGAAACAGTATTTGTGAACAGAACAAGTTACGGGAATTTGCATAAGGAAATAGCAAATGTAAGTTCTTTATTAACAGATGGAGTGAATGTTATTTTATTTCCTCAAGGCACAACTACATCTATGATAGAAGAAGTATCGTTTAGGTCTTCATTGTTCCAGGCACCGATTACCGCCGGATGCGATATCCTGCCGTTTACAATAAAATATAAGAAAGTAAACGGAAAAAACATAAATGATGAGAATAAAGATCTTGTTTTCTGGTATGGAGATATGGAGTTTACGCCTCATCTTTTTTCTTTTTTAAACTTAAAAAGTATTGAAGCAGAAGTGGAGATATTAAGCCCTATTAAAATTTCTCCTCAGGACAATAGAAAGGCAGTAAGCATGATTTCCCAGGAAGCGATAAACGCTAACTTAAGTGAAGCAGCAACCCAGCACTAATTTTCATATATAAACTTTAATAATCATAAAATTAGTGCTGAGTTGCGTAGCTGAACTTACCCCCACACCAACTTTTGTGTTGGTAGTTTGTGGTGGTAAAGAAATATATCGTTAGGAGTATGTTTTTGTTAGAAAAGAAAATTATTTCAAAAGTTGGTGTGGGGGTTAATTCGCACTGTGATTTTTCCTACGCCGTCTCGTGGCTTGGAAAAATCACGTGCTCATTAAGGAGGGGTGTATGTCCGAACTAAGATGTAATCTTATTTCTCATGAATGGGTCATTATCGCGACTGAAAGAGCGAAGCGGCCGCATGATTTTATAAAAGCAAAACCCAAAGGAGAATTGCTTTCCGGATATAAAAGTGACTGCCCTTTTTGTCCCGGAAACGAAAAAATGACCCCACAGGAAACATTTGTTTTAAAAGGAGAAAATTCCTGGAAGGTGCGGGTTGTTTCCAATAAATTCGGAGCCTTATCCCAAACAGAGCCGTTATCGCGTAATGTTTCCGGACTTTATAGCTCGATGAGCGGTTTCGGTATAGCTGAAGTAATTATAGAACATCCTAAGCACAATACCTGCTTACCGCTAATGGACGCAAAAGAAGTAGAGGATATAGTAAAGGTATATAAAATACGCTATACCGAAGTTGAAAAAATTAAAGGTATTCAAAGTATTATTATTTTTAAAAATCACGGCCCCAGCGCCGGAACATCGCTTGAGCATCCGCATTCGCAGCTAATTGCCACTCCGATAGTACCGCCGCAATCAAGAAGCAGGATACAGCAGGCGGTAAACTTTTTTGACTTAACCGGACAATGTATTTTTTGCCGGACCTTGCTTGATGAATTAAAAGCGAAAGAAAGGATAATCCTTGAGACTGAAAACTTTGTTTCGTTTGTCCCGTATGCGGCGCTGTCGCCGTTCCATATTTGGATTTTCCCAAAAAGGCATAGCCCTTCTTTTACGGATATCAGCGATAAAGAACTTGTAGATTTTGCAAAAATTTTAAAGGAAACTGTCAGCCGGCTTTATTACGGGCTCGATAATCCTGATTTCAACTATACTATACGCTCTATGCCGGTTAACGAAAAAGGGACAGAATATTGTCATTGGTATTTAAGTGTTATCCCGCGCGTTAGCCAACCTGCCGGGTTTGAATTGGGCTCAGGAATGTTTATAAATACCGCTCTTCCGGAAGAAAGCGCTAAATTCTTGCGGGAAACAAAATCCACCTGATATTATTGTTGATAACAAAGTAGGGAAAGGTCGCGACCGTTCCCTACAGGTAAAGGTAAGGTTCCGATGGTATTGTATGCTAAATGCATACAATTATATGCATATTGAATATGAAATAGGATTTTAAAGAGAAATTTTGTGAATGAGTGGAGGAGGGTTTAAGAAAAAATTATTGCTCAAACAGTTCTTTTTCTTGAGCGGTTATATCTCCATCATAGAGCCAGATAGAGATATCAAGCCGCTCGTCAGCGATTCGGATAATCTTGGCGCTCTTTGTTATGGTTTGGCCTTTGGCAATATCTTTTACGCTGCTTAAATTATTGGATAAGAATGACAGCTTGTAAGGCGTATTGTTGGTTGTTTTTTGCTCATCCGTTGTTATCCGGTAATACTTCTTAACCATATCTTTTTTTTCGTTAAAAAAATTGTATTCTTCCACGTTGGTTACGATTCCGCTTGCGGATATTTCGTTACCGAAATATTGGTTTTGAATGTCCTGGCGCTTAATGTCTGTGGCTTGCTTGAATTGATCTACCAGGTCATTTAAAGCCTCGGCATAAGAAAGAGAAGAGAGGCCGCCTAAGAGTATTAATCCGATAAAAAGACTTTTTAGTATGTATTTCATGAAGCCTCCTTAAGTTTACGGTCATCAATATTCGAATACATTAATATGATAATACGCGATAGGAGCCGTGTAAAGGGAAAATTCTTTAGCACACCATTGCTTTGCTTGAGGGTTAATTCGCACTGTGATTTTTTCTGACGCTCAAAGTTTGGAGAAATCGCGTACTCATTAAAAATGTTGACATTTATATGTCTGTTGCATACAATAATATGCATATAGTATATGATTATATGCAAAATGAATATATGAACTGATGTTATTTTTAAGCAAAAACGCCGCCAAGCTATTAAAGTTGTTTCTGGACCAGCCTGAAGAAGCATTTTATATCCAGCAATTAGGAAGAATCTTGAAGAAGAAGCCCGGTGTTTTCCAGCGGACGCTCTATAAGATGGAGAAGCAAGGTATTCTTAAGAGCGAATACAAGGCCAACGCGCGTTTTTTCAGGATAAACAAGGGATATCCTGTCTACCGTGAGTTAAAAAGCATTGTCTCTAAAACCGCCGGCATATGTATTATTTTTTTATTTATTGGTTTTTGCGCCGCATCAATCGGATCATGCCAAGAGGCTAACGATAGCACTGTAACTTTAACTTCTCTTAATGACGCTATCAACGTTGCTTTTAAAAATAATAAAAATATTCAAATTCAGGAAAAACAAGTAGATATCTCCCGCGCCGATATCTTAGGCGCGAGGAGCAATTTCCTGCCAAGCGCGGATTTTAATGCCAGCTATACACACAGGGGCGCAGTATTGAATTCCCCAATGACTTCAAAAAAAGATACCGGAGTATTTTCCGGATACAAAAATGACAATAATGTCGGAGTTTCGATTGATCAGACTATCTATAGCGGGGGAGCCAACACAGCCAACTTAAGAGAAAAACAATTAACTATGACTGAGCAGGAGGAAACCTTACGTGCTGCCAGGCTGAACGTTGAATTGGAAACCAAACGGCTTTATTACGGATTATTACTTGCCTATGAAACAAAGCAAATCGCCGAAGATCTGGTAGCCCAGGCCCAGGCGCACTACGAATATGTAAAGCATAAATACGAACAGGGAACAGCTTCAAAATTTGATGTTTTGCAATCTAAGGTACAGGTGTCTTTGCTTATGCCGGAATTGATCAACGCTATTAACAGCATTGATTTGATCATGGCTGAATTAAACCAGGTATTAGGCCTTAAAATTTTGGATACTATAAAGGTAGAGGATAAACTTGAGTATTCACCGATAAAAATTACTGAAAGAGACTTTTTGAAAGAGGCTTACCTGAATAAGCCGGAGATGATTATACAATCTATAGGCATTGATATAAATAAATGGGCAATCAAATTTGCCAAAGCCGGCTGGCTGCCGCAGGTTAGCGCGGGAGCGGATTACAGTTACCGTTCAAATAATTTAGGCAATATGTTTAATAACCGGCACAATAATTGGAATGTCGGTGTAGCTTTAAATTTTTCTATTTTTGACGGTTTTGCCACTAAAGCAAAAGTAGATGCTGCAAAAGCGCGCTACGCGCAATCTTTGATCAGTAAAGAGAATGTTGCCGACCAAATAGCCGTAAGCGTCAGAAATGACTGTGTTGATTTACGTAACGCTTCCGCAATTATTATTTCCCAAAGAGATAATTTAGAGGACGCAAAAGAAGCTTTGATGATTGCCGAAGTGCGTTACGATAACGGCATAGGGATAAATCTCGATGTTCTTGACGCCCAGGCGTCGTTAGCTCAAGTCCGGCAAAATCTTGCCAGCGGTATTTATGATTATATTGTAGCAAAGGCTGATTTAGATAGAAATATGGGAGTTGAGTATCTTAAAGATAATTCGCAAGCAACGCAAAAACAAGCAGTAAAGAAGTAATATGAATATAAAAAATAGAGTAAAGCGTTTTACGGTTGCGGTGGCGCGGCTCGTCACGGTTGCGTTTTACGTAAGACGTTTGACGATAGACGAAACGAGTCCCGTTAAAAACTGTGTTTTTAAACGGGACGAGTCGCGCAACCGATAGACGTATGACAATCTGTGATTATCTGTGTAACAAAGGGAGGATAAAAAATGAAAAAGCGAATTAAAATAATACTGGTTATTGTTCTAACTGCGGCAATAGCCGCAATAGCGACATCGGTTTTTAAATACGAAAAAGAAGTTAATCGCAAGGTAATAAAAGTGTCCGGTAATATCGAAGGTAACGATGTGCGCATATCCTTTCGTCTTAACGGCCAGATAGAGTATCTTCTCGCAGATGAAGGTATATTTATCAGGGTGGGGCAAATTGTCGCACGATTAAATAAAGATGAATTAAGTAAACAACAGGCGGAGAGCGCGGCAGCTTTAAAGCTCGCAGAATACCAATATAAATTAGACAGTGACGATTATCTGCGCGCGCAAAATCTTTTTAAGGTAGGTGCTATTTCTGCTCAAGGCAGAGATACCGCGCGGACAAAAGCCGACACCGATAAAGCAAATGTCGAGCAGCTTAGGGCTTCTTTGGAATTGGCAAATACACGTCTGGGTTGGGCGGATTTGGCTTCGCCGCTTAACGGATTCATACTTACAAAAAGCGCTTTACAGGGTGAAGTGGTGCAGCCTGGAGCGCCGGTATTTACCGCGGTTGATTTAAACGATATCTGGGTAACCGCATATATTAATGAAACAGATTTAGGCAAGGTGAAATTAAACCAGAAAGCTTATGTTATGACAGATAGTTATAAAAATAAAAAATACGATGCCAGAGTTTCTTTTATTTCCGACCAGACGGAATTTACCCCTAAATATATTCAGACCCAGGAAGAGCGCGTAAAATATGTTTATAGGATTAAGGTACGCGTAGATAATTCCAGTCTTGATTTAAAGCCCGGAATGCCTGCAGACGCTTACATCAGTTTAGAATAAAATGGGAGTTATAAAAAGCGTAAACTTGACGAGAAAATTCGGCAGTCTTACCGCCGTGGATAATTTAAATCTCGACATTCCGGAGGGAGAAATTTTCGGGCTTGTTGGGCCGGATGGCGCGGGCAAGACTACGACTATGCGTCTTCTTACGGGAATACTTAATCCGACAAGCGGCGAAGCCTGGGTTTGCGATAAACATAGTGTAAAGGAAGCTGAGCCGTTAAAAGAAAATATTGCATATATGTCTCAACGTTTTGGGCTCTATGAAGAGCTAACCGTCAAAGAGAATATTAATTTTTATGCTGATGTTTATGGTGTTGCTAAAGACAAACGTGAAGAAGCAATTGATCGTTTGTTGGATTTTTCAGGGCTACTGCCTTTTAAACAGCGTTTTGCCGGAAAGCTATCCGGAGGTATGAAACAAAAATTAGGTTTAGCCTGCGCTTTAATTCATACCCCGCGTGTGCTTTTTTTAGATGAACCCACTAACGGTGTAGATCCTGTTTCCCGAAGGGATTTTTGGAATATACTTTACGATTTGCTTAAACAAAAAGTTACGATATTTTGTTCGACGTGCTATCTTGATGAAGCTGAGCGTTGTACCAGGGTCGGTCTTATGCATAAAGGAAAATTACTGCAAACCGACTCTCCGGACAAGATAAAAAAGGAATACAAGGTTAAAACGCTTGAAGAAGCATTTGTGATAAGAATAAATGAAATCGAAAAAAAAGCGTATAGCGTATAACGTTTAGCGGATAGTTTACTAAACGCTATCCGCTCTACGCTAAACGCTAAAAATATATGGAAAACATAGCCGTAAGTGTTCAGAGCCTAGAGAAGAAATTCGGTGATTTTACCGCGGTTAATAAAATTAATTTTGCGGTAAAGCAGGGTGAGATTTTCGGTTTTTTAGGGCCTAACGGCGCCGGTAAATCTACCACCATAAGGATGCTTTGCGGAATTATCCCGCCTACGTCAGGGCAAGGTACAGTGGGTGGCTTTGATATTATAAAAGAACAGCCGAAGATCAAAGAGCATATCGGTTATATGTCGCAGAAATTTTCTCTCTATAACGATTTGACTGTTGAGGAGAACATCAATTTTTATAGCGGCATATATAAGATTCCAAAAAGTGAAAAAAAAGAACGCTTCCAGGCGACGCTCGCCGCTGCCGGTCTGGAGGGTATGGAATCAAGGCTTACCGCGACGCTCGCCGGAGGCTGGAAACAGCGTTTAGCCCTGGGGTGCGCGCTAATACACAAACCAAAAATATTATTCCTTGATGAGCCGACATCAGGAGTTGATCCGATAACCCGGGCAAATTTCTGGGGCATTATAAAAAATCTTGCCTCTTGCGGGGTAACGGTTTTTATTACTACGCACTATATGGATGAAGCGGAAAATTGTAACCGCATGGTTTTAATTTATCACGGCACAATTATTGCTCAAGGGACCCCTCAAGAGATGAAAACCAATTGTATAGACAACGATGTGCTCGAGATATCATTGCCCAACTCTCAAAATTGGCTTGAGCAAATTACTAAAATAGAAGGTGTAAAAGAAGCAGCGCTTTTTGGGTCAAATATACATGCCCTTGTCTATGATAGTTTAAAAACCATACCGGCAATAAAACAAACTTTGCAAAAAATGAATGTTGGCGAATTTAGCGTGAATAAAATTCTTCCTTCGCTTGAGGATGTGTTTGTTTGTTCAATAGAAAATTATGACCGCGCAGAGTCTAAAAAGAATTAAGGCGATAGCCTGGAAGGAGTTTGTCCAGATTAAGCGCGACCCGCGCAGCCTCGGCCTCGCTTTAGCTATTCCGATGTTTTTGTTGTTAGTTTTTGGTTACGGTCTTAGCCTGGATATCGACCACGTGGCTACAGTGGTTTGGAACCAGGACGCGCAATCAGAGCTTAGCCGCAATTTTCTCCTTAATTTCAAAAACTCGAAATATTTTAAAATAATCAAGTATACCGATAATTACCGTGATATCCAGCAAATGATCGATAGCGGAAAAGTAATGATGGCGCTGATTATCCCCGAAGATTTTTCCCATTATCTGGAATCAGGCCAGGCAGCGCCTTTACAATTAATCGTAGACGGCAGTGATGCCAATACCGCAACTATTGCCATGGGTTATGTTAATACCGTGGTCGCAAATTATAACGTAAAACTTGTAAGTAATACCGCCGAGCAGCTTGGCCTTGCGCCGACAAGATCAATCGATGCCCGTTCAAGAATCTGGTTTAATATGGGTTTAACCAGCACATGGTTTATCGTTCCCGGTGTTATTGCGATGATTATTATGATTATTGCCGCGCTCCTTACTTCTATTTGTATTGCCAGAGAATGGGAGAGGGGTACTATGGAACAGCTGATCTCTACGCCGGTAAAAGCCCCGGAATTAGTTATCGGTAAATTCATACCTTATTTTGTTATCGGTTTTTTTGACCTTTCCGTCGGCATTATAATGGCAAGGCTTTTATTCCACGTTCCTTTCAGGGGAAGTTATCCTTTACTTTTATTTTTAAGCTCGCTTTTTTTAACCGGAGCTCTTTCCCAAGGGATATGGATTTCTGTAGTCGGCAGGACACAGCTAATGGCAAGTCAACTAGCAACTTTAACTACAATGCTGCCTACTGTTCTTTTATCCGGCTTTATTTACCCGATTTTTAATATGCCGAAATTTCTCCAGCCGGTTACTTATTTTATTCCGGCGCGCTACTACATAGTTGTATTACGGGAATCATTTTTAAAAGGCGGCAGGATAAATGTATTATGGGACGAAGCGCTTTTCCTCGTGCTGTTTGCTGTATTGATGTTTGGTTTAGCAATAAGAAAGTTTAAAAAGAAAGTAGCTTAAAGCCATAAATTGCCACGAATTTGAAACGAATCGCCACGAATTTATTCGTGGGAATTAGTCTCCTGATTCGTGGATATTCGTGTATAAAAAATATGTTTGAAAGAGTGCAGGCTATTCTAATAAAAGAATTTAAACAGATCTTTCGCGACCCGCGGATGAGGACGGTTATTTTTATAACCCCGGTTATCCAACTGCTTTTATTCGGCTATGCCGCCAATAAAGATATAACTTATGTTCCAACCGGTATTCTAGACAGAGATAACACGGTAGAAAGCCGGGAGCTCCTGCGCAGATTTACCTATTCCAAATATTTTGTTCCCGAACATCATATC
>JBAZGZ010000041.1:0-10107 GCA_041652615.1 Candidatus Omnitrophota bacterium
GTACTTGATTCCTGGCGTAAACATTCACATAACGATGACGAAGAAATAGAACAATGTTTAAAGAATAGATTTTCTAAGCGCGACTTGTAAGAACAATAGCCCTATTTTACATTCCTCTTCATTTGCATGTCTGTAACCCATCAATCCTAAGTAAAATCTTGCATCATATCTAATCTGCTTCGCCCTTCACGAGCAATCTCGGGTCGGGCTTCGCAGCAGTTCCTTCGCCTTTATTCTAAAATAAAGGCGGAGGAAAATAATTTAAAATTTTTGAAAGTTTTTTTGATTGTCCATCGTCTATTAAAGTGAGAGGACAAGTAAAGGGGTTTGTCCTAAATAATATTGGCTTGACCCCGACTCACCTGTATACATAAAAATTTTCTACGAAAATTTTTATGAGTTCGTCGGGGTAATTCGCACTAGCATTTTTTATGCGCCACACGCCTGTTCCGATGCCGCCTTGTTGGGCTGCCCTTCGGGCAGCCAGGGCTTGAAAAAATGCTGTGCTCATTAGGAGGGTTTTGCTATGGAATTGGATTTTAAGGTTGCAAGGCTTCATAAGTTTGACGGTAGCGGGGCTATAAAGGCAATGTGCGATATCGCTATTTCTGATCAAATTGTAGTTAAGGGTTTTAAGATTATTGAAGGTAAAAATGGTTTGTTTGTTGGCGTGCCACAAGAGAAGGGTAAAAATGGTAAATGGTACGATAATGTCTTCCCATTAACGCCTGAAGTGCGCGAAGCCATTGATAAAACTGTGCTTAGCGCGTATAAGGGCGATTAGTCTCAATATCCCCACGCCTCTGCTTGCGCCAGGGTTGTTCACGCCTGGCGCAAGCTTTTTTAAGGTCACAATTTGTGACCTTAAAGATGGGGGTGTTATAGGGGGGTAAAAATAAACTTATCACAAATTGTGATAAGTTCAAAAACAATATATAAAATATGGTTAAAACAGAAATTCTACAGGAAACAATCGCGCAAAAAATTTATCTTATCAGGGGACAAAAAATAATGCTAGATAAAGATTTAGCTAAGCTTTATGGAGTAGAAACTAAACATTTGAAGCGGCAGGTTCGTAGGAATATTGAGAGATTTCCTTCTGATTTTATGTTTGAGTTATCGAAGGAGGAACTCAAGAATTGGAGGCGCCAAATTGGCACCTCCAATTCTATGGATAAAATGGGATTGCGTTACCGGCCATATGCTTTTACAGATTATGGTATTCTAATGCTTTCCAGCGTTTTAAACAGCGAATTAGCTATACAGGTTAATATTGCGATTATGCGAGTATTTGTGCGTTTACGGCAAATATTTTCTACACATAAAGAGCTTGTTGTTAAATTAAACGAGCTCGAACAAAAAAGTGAAAAGCATGATGGGGAAATAAAAGCTATTTTTGATGTTATCCACCAGCTTATGGAGCCTATTTCACAAGAGCCAAAACGGAAAATTGGTTTTCACAATATTTAAAATAAAATATTTTCCCAATCATGTATTGACGAAAATAAAAAATAATTTGACAAATCATCAAATTTATGTTAAAAAAATATATGCTCTTTGTATAACTATCCGACATTATAAAAAAATAATTATAATGATATGGGTAAGGAGATAATATGATTAATTTAAGAAGTTTTTACAGAAAACTGTTACTTCCGGCTTGCTTCTTAGTATTCCCTCTAAATAATGCATCCGCGGTTTTTAAAAACGTACAAGACATCGAAGACGCGCATATAAAAAGAATCGCGATTTCGCCATTTGATGAAAACCTCATTTACGTCGGTTCAAGGAATGCGCTTTTTAAAAGCACCGACAGTGGAAAAACTTTCCAAAAAATTTATGTTTTTAAAGACGAAGAGCTATCGCATATTATTTTTGATCCGATAAGTGTTAAGATCGCCTATGTAGCTGCTACAAGGCACCTGTATAAAGTAACTGATAAAATTGATATGGTATTTCGTTCTACGGATGAAGATGCCATCCTAAGTGTTGCAAAATATAAAGATGGGATATATGTCGGGACTACCGGCGGATTATATTTTAGCTCCGAAGATATTTTGAAGTGGCAAAAAATTGGAGGCCTGACTGATGCGGTTACAATCAATTATATCGAACCGGCTGAAGATGGATTGTATCTTGCCACAAATAAGGGAATATATTTTTTAAAAGATAAAGACAATATAAAACGAGTATTTGTTTTACGGGATCAAGAAGTCCATGGTGAGGAAGAAAGCGGTATAATAGCGAATATTGTAAAGGTTGATATCTTTGATAAAAGCAAAATCTGGCTTGGCGCTACTAACGGGCTTTTCCTGTCAAAAGATAAAGGGGAGAACTGGAATAAGCTTTATTTAGGTAGCTTGGACAGTTTAAATATTGTTTCTTTAGCGCAAACTAAACTAGAGGAAAATTCCATCTACGTTGGATCTCTTAAAGGTTTCTTCAGGGCTGATTTAAAGACAAATTCAGCAAAACAGATTTTTGAAGGTATTTATTCGGATGAAATTTTTTGGGTGGCTTTTTCATCCGGCGGAGAAATATATCTGGCAACTTCAAAAGGTTTGTTTGAAAGCGTATATTTTAATGCCCCGTCAAACAAAAAGACTCTTGCGGAGGCGCTAAAAGGAGAACCTTCCATACGTGAGATTCAACAGGCAGCTATTCGTTATAATGAAACAAGCCCGGAAAAAATAAAACAATGGCGGCGTCTAGTAAAGGTCAGAGCGCTATTCCCTACTTTAAAACTAGATTATGATAAGACCGTGACTACAGCTTTAGGCGCTTCGTATGATCGTGTCCAAGTGGGTCCGCGTGATTGGGGTATAAGCTTTTCCTGGGATATTGCTAATTTAGTGTGGAATACTTATGAAGATGATATTGATACCAGGAGCAGGCTTAATACACAGTTACGGCTGGATATACTTGATGAAATAAACCGGGTCTATTTTGAGCGTTTAAGGGTTAAAAGAGAAATCGTTTGCAATTCTTTACCGGAAGAAGAATTATGTCAAAAAGATTTAAGATTACAGGAATTAACTGCTATAATAGATGGATATACTGGAGGATATTTTTCAAAAAGAAGTGCTGAGCTAAGTGGGCAACAATGCAAAACAAACCAATAGTCCTGATACTTTGTGGAGGAAGGTCGCTTCGGCTTTGGCCGCTTTCCGAATACAAAAGTAAAAATTTTATCGATATTTTCGGTTTTTCACCATTGGAATTTACCGTTAAAAGATTTCTTAAGGTAACATCTCAGGAGAACATCTTTTTAGTCGCAAACGCCAGCGAAAAAGCCGCGCTAACAAAATTAAAATTAATAAAAAGAGAAAATATTTTCTTTGAGCCGGAGAGCAAGAATACTTCCGCGGCAATACTATTTTCTTTGTTTTGCCTAAGAAGAAGATTTGCCAGTGATAAAGTTTTGATTATTTCTCCGGTAGACCATCTTATAAAAGAAGAGAAACATTTTTCTAACGCGATAAACACCGCGATAAATGTTGCCAAGGATGGCTGGATTGCCACCTTAGGTATTGAGCCAACCCATCCCACTTCAAACTTTGGTTATATCCAGGCAGGAGAAAAAGTAAAAGAAAACACCTTTTCTATTAAAAGATTTGTTGAAAAACCTACCTTGCTTGCGGCAGGAGAACTTATTCGTAAAGGAAATGCTTTTTATAATAGCGGGATGTTTATTGCATCTTTCTCAACGCTTGATAAAGAATACAAAAAATATAGTACCGCTTATGATGTTTTTGCTAATATTTTTAAAAAAGTCAGCTGCTACAAAGATATACGCGCAGCCTATAAAAAAATAGAGGATATGCCTTTTGATAAGGCAATAATGGAGAAAACAAAAAAAGCAAGGTTGGTTAAAGCTAAATTTTTCTGGAAGGATTTTGGCTCTTGGCACGCGATATACGAAGTATTACCGAAAGACAAAAACGGAAATGCTGTAAAAGGAAATGTTTTTGCTCACAATGCCGGTAAAAATTTTCTTTATTTGAGCGATCCGAAAAAGAAAGTATTGGTTATGGGCCTCGAAGATGTTTTCTTTATCGATACCGGCAAATTCACCCTCCTTGCCCACCGCAATTCTCTCGATAATCTAAAAACTGCTATCAAGGAATTCAAGTCAAAAAAGTAAATTTTTTTCCTCTCTGTCAGCATGCGTTTTAAAAATCAATTGATAGGGTAGCTTAATATTATTGCTTTAAGGTGGGGTTTTTTATCAATGATAAATAGAGCACGTTGCTGCCAAAGATTAACAATAAAACACCTGCCCCTATAAACACATATATAGATATGGGTATTCCAGGCTCAAGAACAGAATTGTTGGGATCTGACAGTTTATAAAAAACTTGGATTTTTTTACCCTCTGGATAGCGGTTAATGATTTCTTCAGCGCGGCTATAATCGCTGTTTCCGTAATCACCGAAAGATATTTTTTTAGATGAGTATTTTATGTCCCCGACTGTATACTCATAAGAAATATCCGCAAAATAACTAGCTGCTGAATTTATAGTCCTTCCAGCAGCATAGTTTGTGTTTGTTTTACTTTCAACACGAGAAGAAATAATTTTTCCTTCAGTTTGTGGCCACGAAGAGCTTGCCAGCGCATCTTTTATTTTTTGAATTTGGTTCCCGCCTAGAATAGCAACTAAGCCAATGAATATTAAACATATTCCAAAAATAATCTTTATGTTTTCAGGTAAGGGTTTTGTCTCGGCCATATTCTTTCCTTTTCGCGCCTAATTTTCTTTCTTCCAAATAATTGCCGGGAAACTTTCGTCGGTGAAATTCTCATAAATGATTTCGACGACACCGTTATTTGGAGAAAATTGCGTACCGCCGTTAGCGATGCCGCTTACAGAAACTACGCTATTTTTGTCTCTAATTTTAAACGCTGGCTGATCCGGATATTTAGCGATGGCTTCTTTTGGAAAATCAATATAAAAACCAATCCAAACTTTATTTTCAGTAGGGATTGATAATTCTCCGGTTTCTTTAGGCTGCAGCACTAGTTCTTTTACCAATGTTTTTCCTGCTCTTAATTTTGATTTTAAATCTTCCGAAGCGTAACTAACACAATTTAATACAAGAAGTATGCCAAGAACCAACAATATCTTTTTCATTTTATTACCTCCTTAAATAAAGATAACACTTTTTGTTGAAAAATCAATCTATTCGGTATGGAGGTATGGAGAATAAAAGCCTTGTCCGGTAGCGCATTTTGTCTATAATATCATAGACGCGAACATAACGAATGAATACAAAGTAGGGAACGGTCGCGACCGTTCCCTACAAATATGGTAATAAAATAGAAATTCGCGACGATTCGCGATAATTAGCGTTTAAAAAACATGAATTATTTCTACGGACCGGTGCCGTCAAGAAGGTTGGGGTTTTCTTTGGGGGTTAATCTGACGCCGAAGAAATTCTGCACATTTAACTGCATTTATTGTCAGATCGGCAAGACTTCAAAACTGACTGCCAAAAGATTCTTCTATACGGATATGGAGAGGCTAAAAAAGCAATTAAAGGAAATTGTCAGCAAAAAACCAAGAATTGATTACATTTCTATCTCAGGGATGGGAGAGCCGACCCTGCATAAAAAACTTGATTTGATAATCGATGCCATAAAAAGAATAACCAAAAACAAATATCCGGTTGCTGTAATAACCAACTCTTCGCTTTTGTATAATAAAGAGGTAAGAGATGAGCTGTTATCGGCTGACTTGATCGTGCCTTCGCTTGATGCGGCAACCAAAAAAAGCTTCATCAAAATAGACAAACCGCAAAAAAACATAACTTTTGAAAAAATCATCAATGGCCTGGTTTCTTTACGTAAAGAATTCAGGGGAAAAATCTGGCTGGAAATTATGCTTATCGGCGGTATTAATGATTCATTAGAAGAGGCTTATCGATTCAAGGCGCTGGTTAAAAAAATCAATCCGGACAAGGTGCAATTGAATCTGCCGGTGCGGCCTTCCGGTGTAAAAATAACTCTTCCGGAATATGATAGAATGAAAGTAATAAAAAAGATCATCGGTAAAAAAGCGGAGATCGTATCTTCCTTTTATAAACAAGCGCAAAGGAGATTTTCCCAAAGCATTGAACAGGATATTATAAAATATCTTAAAGTTCGCCCGGCTACCTTAATCGATTTAACCAAGTCGCTTGGGCAAGATAAGGCCTATTTGGAAAAACAGCTTAAAGTGTTAATGGGAAAGAAAATTATAAAAGAAAAAATTCACCACAATAAAAAATACTTTGTTTATGATTAAAGATAATTTTACAAATATTTTAAAGCAGATACCCAGCGGTGTTGAGCTGGTTGTTGCTTCAAAGTCGAGAAAAGTTGAGGAAATAGAAGAAGTAATTACTGCCGGCGCAAGGATTCTTGGAGAAAATTACGTAAAAGAAGCAGAAGGGAAATATCTGAAGATAGGCAGTAAGGCGAAATGGCACTTAATCGGTCATCTGCAAAAAAATAAAGCCAAATTCGCGGTTAAAATATTTGATATGGTGGAAACTCTTGATTCCCTGGAATTGGCTAAAGTTCTTGATAAAGAATGCGCAAAAATTAATAAAGTAATGCCGGCGCTTATCGAGATCAATTCCGCAGAAGAGCCGCAGAAAGCGGGGATTTTGCCGGAAAACCTTGAAGTCTTTTTAAAAGAGATCGCCGGATTGAAAAATATCTTACCGATGGGCATAATGACGATGGGCCCGGTTGTTTCTAATCCGGAAGATATCCGGCAATTTTTTAAAGTGACAAAAAATCTTTTTGAAAAGATACGAAAATTTTATCCGCAAAATCAGAATTGGAAATATCTCTCAATGGGGATGAGCGATAGTTTTAAGATTGCGATAGAGGAAGGCGCTAATATTGTAAGAGTGGGAACTGCGATATTCGGCCCAAGATAAAACAATTATTATTTGTATAATGTGTAAAGTGTAAAGGGGGTGTAATGGCTATATGTGTAAAGCCATTACACAAATAAACATTACACCAGTATTACACATTATACGTTAAACTTTACACAAAAATATATGCAAATCAAAATACTTTTTGATAAAGAAAAGCTTAACGAAACTTTTGAATCCGGATGGGGAATCTCATATCTAATTGGCGATGTACTTTTTGATACCGGAGAAAAGCCGGAGTACCTATTGCACAATATGGAAGTTTTCGGAGTAAAACCCCAAGATCTTAAAAAGGTAGTGATTTCTCATAACCATTGGGATCATCGAGCAGGGCTTTGGGATTTGTTAGAAATGAATAAGAACTTAGAGGTCTACGGCTGTTCTGATTTCTATGATGAATTTAAAGAGAAGCTTAAAAACTATAATTTTATAAAGATAGAAGTTTTTCAGGAAATAGCCGGCAATATATATACAACCGGCCCATTTAAAGCGTTGCATAAAGGGTCAGTTGTCCTGGAGCAGGCTCTTATTTTAAAGAAAGAAGAAGAGATTTCAATTTTATGCGCTTGCGGCCATATGGGTTTAGTGGATCTGATAAATAAAGCAAAGGATCGATTTCCCGGTAAAAAAATAAATTTACTTCTCGGTGGTTTTCATTTTATAGAAGCGGATATGCGTATGGCGCAATATGTAGTAAGTGAAACGAAAAAATTAGGCGTGGAAAAAATTGCACCGGCTCATTGCACCGGTAACGAAGTTGCCCAGCTATTTAAGGATTTATACGGAAAAAACTTTATTATTATAAAAACAGGAACCGAAATCCAAATATGATGGCTAGAGAAGTACTATAATTTTTTGTTTAACTCCCTCACGAAATTTTTTATTTCCCAAAAATCCCTTATTTTCCCCTGTTGAAAAAATCCAAAGATTGAATTGTTCTGTAAGAGAGGTTCTTCGAATTCCGAAGGATACTCTTGGAATAACTTGGTCCCGGGAACCGGAGAGAATTCCGCTAAGGATACCCGCGCGCCCAAAGAATTTAAAAACTCCACATCTTTACGTAAATCTTCCAGGTTTTGCCGGGGGAATCCCAGTAATAGATAAACACTAAATTCGCCATTCTTAAAGCCGCCGGCTTTTAATAAGCCCAATCCTTTTATCAAATCATCTCTGTTTACTTTATCTCCCCAGAGTTTTTGTAAGCCGGGGTCAAGCGTTTCCAGGCCAAAGTGAGGATTGATAAACCCGGTATTTTTTAAGAGTAAAGCCATTTCTTTATCAAGGAACCTGAGGTGTAATGCGTTAGGCGTATGGAAATTTATATTTAATTTTAATTCATCTATTTTCTTAAGTATTCCTTTCGCGTATTCCGGTTCGTAAAAAAAGGCATCATCATAGAGCACGAAATGTTTTATTCCTTTTGCCGCGTGTTTGCTTACAAAATCTACTACTTTATTTTCGGGTAATCTGAAAAAATTCGGGAATAATTTTTTTATCGCGCAGTAATTGCAGTTAAATGGGCAGCCCCAGGAAGTTCTTAAAACCGCGTAATCAAGGTTTTTATAGAAATCATCATAGAGAGGGAGACTTGAATAAAGTTTATCGTATTCATAGTCTACTCCGAGAAGTTTGAAAAAATCTTCCAATGAGTTGTTGCCGAAAACAAAATCGCACCCGCTTTTTGTTTTCGCATGTTCATAACACAAGGTCGCGTATGTCCCGCCTAAAATTATTTTTACATTAGGGAATTCTTTTTTAATAATCTTTACCGCCTCGATAATTCCCGGGTACCAATAGGTCATTGAAGAGGTTATAAGCACAAAGTCCGGTTTTTTATTTTTAAGTTGTGCCAGAAATTTATCCAGGCTTATGCCGTATCTTTTAAAATAACGCGGCACAGATTTAAATACGGAAGGTTTTTCGATTATTTCGTTATAGTATTTTCCTCTGCCGAAGGTAGCATTGGTTATTTTTTCTTGGAGGCAGTCAATGTAATCTATATTTATTCCTTTTTGTTTGAGATAGGAGAGTATGACTAAAAAACCATAAGGTTTTAGCCAAAAATCATAAGCGGCAAAATCGTAAATCCAGGGATTTATAGCTAGGATATTCATCGCAATAATTATATCAGATGTGATATAATATTTATATACAGATTAGCACAGATAGTTAATAATAATGCTGGAGAAATAACCAATTTCCAAGATACAATAACCAAACAATATCCAATAATCAAATTCCAATAACCAAACAAAAAGTAATCATATTGTTTGGTTATTGGTTATTTGGTAAAGCATTTATGGGGAGATATGCTAGAAAACATTTTTAAAAGAACCATCGAAGGCTACGGTTTGGTGGAGAAGAAAGACAAGCTGATCCTTGGGGTTTCCGGGGGGCCGGACTCTTTATTTATGCTTCATCAATTCAATAATATTGCCAAAGAATATAAATTACAACTTGTCTGCGCGCATTTTAACCACATGCTCAGATCTGAAGCAGACAGCGAAGAGGAGTATGTGAAGAACTTATGTAAAAGCTTGGGTTTGCGCTTTATCAGCGAGAAGAAAGATGTTAAAAAGTTTTTTGAAGGTGATTCTCTTGAGCAGACTGCGAGGAATTTAAGATTTGATTTCTTTTTAAAGTGTAGCCGGCACTTTAAGATAAAAAAAATCGCGCTTGCTCACCATAAAGACGATCTTATAGAAACTATTCTTATGCGCATGATTCGAGGAACAGGCATTAAGGGCTTAAGAGGATTTCTTCCGAAATCAAAATACAAAGGCCTGGCTGTGATTAGGCCGTTAATTGAAATGAGGAAGCAGGATATTCTTTGCTGGTTAAAAGAAAATAATATTGACTATTGTGTAGATAAAACTAATTTTGAAGACAAATTTTTTCGTAATCGCATAAGGCTTAAATTAATCCCGTTTTTAGAGGAGCTTAATCCAAGTATTATTCAAAGTTTGCATACTTTAAGCAAAACTCTTTCTCTCGATTATGATTTTATCTATACGTTTTCACGCAGTGCCTTTGAATCGCTTAGAAAAGGCGATTCAAAAAGGGAAATCAAGCTCGCGCTTGATGGGCTTAAAAAATTACACCCGGCCATACTTAAGAATGTTATAAGAATTGCCTTCGAAGAAGTAAAAGGAGATACACGTAAGATCGAACTTAGGCATC
>JBAZGZ010000042.1:0-10067 GCA_041652615.1 Candidatus Omnitrophota bacterium
TCACCCTGCGAAGCGGGGTTATTTAATCAAAGTTCCTATTTTCTTACCAAGAACTATATTCTTAAGATTGCCTTCTTTCATAAAATTAAATACCAATATTGGCAGCTTATTTTCCATGCATAAAGTTATTGCCGTAGAATCCATAATCTTAAGCTCTTTATTTATAACTTCCATATAACTTAATTTCTCAAAAAATACTGCCGTCTTATCTTTAAGCGGATCCGAAGAATATACTCCATCAACCTTTGTACCTTTGAGTAAAACATCCGAATCAAGCTCTACACTTCGCAAAGCTGCCGCCGTATCAGTTGTAAAATAAGGGTTGCCTGTTCCGGCAACAAATATAACCACTCTTTTCTTTTCTAAATGACGTATTGCACGCCGCCTTATGTATGGCTCAGCTATTCTTTGCATTTCTATCGCTGTCATTACCCTGGTTGGCACACCTTGTTTTTCCAAAGCATTTTGCAAAGCCAGGCCATTTAAAACCGTTGCCAGCATTCCCATATAATCGGCAACTGTTCTTTCCATTTCAAAATCTTTTGAACGCATTGCTCCGCGAAAAATATTTCCTCCGCCAAGGACAAGCGCGGTTTCAACTTCACACTCTACTACATCTTTTATTTGTTTTGCCAGATGGGCGCAAACAGAAGTGTCTATACCATGAGGCTGCTTGCCAAGAAAAGCTTCACCGCTCAGCTTAAGAACAATTCTTTTGTATTCTGATTTCATTTAACCCTCCAGGGAAAAACGGCTAAACCTCTTGATAATAACATTCTCTCCTGTTTGGGAAACTACCTGCTTGAGATAATCTGCCACAGTCAACGCATTATCCTTTATAAAAAACTGCTCAAAGAGACAATGCTCTTTTATATACTGCTCTTTATCTTCAACGGAAGAAAGGGCTTCCTGCGGCACATCTTCACGTTTTAAATATTTCGGATTAACCGCAGCCACCTGCATCGCGATATCCTTTGCGAATTTCTTAAAAATTTCTGTACGGGCCACAAAGTCTGTTTCACAGTTAATTTCAACCAAGGCTCCGAGGTTACCTCCAAAATGCACATATGCCTGAATAATTCCTTGTAAAGTTTTTCTGTCTTTCTTGCTAGCCATTATGCTCGCACCCTTCTCTTTTAAAACCTTAAGCGCTTTGTCAAAATCGCCCTTTGAATCATGGAGCGCTTTTTTGCATTCATTTATACCAAGAGAAGTCATTTCTCTTAATTTTTTAATATCAGCTAAGCTCATCGTTAGACCTCCTTACGCAGTTGCTTTTTTTTGGGAATTTCTTTTTTCTCTTCACCAACATCGATGCTTTCTACCAAATTCTCTATTTTTTCAATATCAAGCTTTTCTTCTTCCTCTCTCTCTTTGTCTTCCGTGGCTTTTTTAATCAAATCCGCCGCTTTTTGAGCTTCTTCTTTTATAACCTCAACAAGCTTTACGGTTATATACCTTACTGACTTTATAGCATCGTCATTACCCGGTACAGGATAGTCAATAGCTTCCGGGTCCGCGTCTGTGTCAATTAGGCCGATAATGGGAATAGCCAGCCTGTTAGCTTCTCTTACACAAGCCATCTCTCTTTTTGGGTCAACCACATAGATACTTGTAGGAAGCTTATCAAGAGTTATAAGTCCGCTATATATTTTATCCATTCTCTCAATCTCTCTGTTCAATTTTGTAACTTCTTTACGCGGCATTTTTTCAAATTCACCATTCTGTCTTTTTTCAAGCAATGTCACATACCTTTTAATCCTTGAACGTATGGTTGAATAATTAGTAAGCAAACCGCCCACCCACCTTTCAACCACGTAAGGCATACCGCAGCTAATAGCCTGTTCCTTTATAAGATCACGTAATTGCTTTTTGGTAGCGACAAAAAGTATTTTTTCGCCTGTCTGAATGGTTTTTTTGGCAAATTCCTTTGCTTCTTCAAGCTTTTGGGCAGATATTTCGAGATCAATTATATAAATATTCTTCTTCTTCCCAAAAATAAACTTCTTCATTTTAGGATTCCAATGTTTACTAAGATGCCCAAAATGTACAACATTTTCCAATAATTCCTTAATTACTTCTGTTAAAGCCATGACTTAAAATCCTCCTTTTAATATGCGTATATTGTTTTTTTTAATCGTATGACAAAATATAATAACCCCCGGCAGTTTGTTGCCCAAAGGAGCCCACTAGCAAAGAGAAAGTATACCATATTTCATTATATTTTCAATACTATTTATACCTTACACAATAATGGTTTTTGTAGTAGGGAACGGTCACGACCGTTCCCTACTGTTGCTGCGGATTACGCTCTAGAATAACAAACACCAATCTTTAGGGGAAAATAGCATGAGGAAGTCAAAAATACCTAAATCTTAACACATTTATAGCATGTCACACATTAAATTGCAGTTCATATAGCTTTCTATAAAGGCTATCACTTCCAAGCAATTCCTCATGAGTGCCGCATTCCGCGATGCTGCCCTTTTCTATAACGACTATTCTGCTTGCTTTTTGAACGGTAGAGAGCCTGTGCGCGATAACAAATACGGTTTTGCCCTCCATTAGATTATAAAATGCGTCTTTTACCAATTTTTCCGATTGAGAATCCAGCTGACTTGTTGCTTCATCCAAAATCAAGATCGGCGCGTTTTTTAATATCGCCCTTGCAATAGCAATTCGCTGTTTTTCGCCGCCTGAGAGCCTAAATCCTCTATCACCGATAATCGTATCGAATTTTTTAGGAAAATTGGAAATAAAATCATAGGCGTAAGCTTTCCTTGCTGCTTCTATTATTTCTTCCTCACTAGCTCCTAATCTACCGTAAGCGATATTGTCTCTTACGGTAGCATTGAAAAGAACCATTTCCTGAGAAACCACAGCTACAAGCGATCTCAATGAACATACTTTAACATCTTTTATATTAACACCATCGATGGAAACTGTGCCTTTTTGGGGATCATACAATCTTGGGAGTAAACTTACCAATGTAGATTTACCGGCTCCGGAGTGGCCGACAAACGCAATAATGTCACCTTTCTTAACAGTCAGATTTATGTCTTTCAAAATAAAATCGTCTGAGGTCTCATATTTAAAATAAACCCCATTATATTTTATGCTATCATAAAACCCTTGAATTTCCTTGCTTTCCGGGCTATCTTTTACCTTTGGCTCCTCATCTAAAATATTATAGATCCTTTCCGAAGCCGGGAGAGCCTGTTGGTTTATCGCATAAACATTTGTCAATTTTTTTATCGGGCTGAGCATTGACATTAGCGAAGCCATAAAAAGGCCAAAAATACCGAAAGAAACTCTTCCGGAAACAACTTCCTGTCCCGCAACAAAAAGTATCATCATTGCCCCGGCCACACAGATAAGTTCAGTTACGGGGGACATCATAATCGTTCGCTTTATGCTTTTCATGGTAAACCTGTAATACTGCTGATTTATTTCTTTAAAACGTTTAATTTCGTAATCTTCACGGCAGAATACTTTCACGATATAAGCTCCTTGAATTGTTTCCGTAAGGAGCGAATTTAAATCCGCCATCTTATTTTGGACCTCGCGTGAAAATTTCTTAATACGTTTGCCCATCTTAGTTACAGGCACGACTATTGCCGGGAATATTAAAAATATGACAAATAATTTCCAAGATATAGCAAAACCCAACGGTAGTGCAATGCATCCATAAATTATTATCTGCATACTTTCAAATATAAGGTCAGTAAGCGCGTACGAAAGTGAATTTGCGATAAAACCAACATCATTGGTTATACGCGAAATCAATTCTCCTGTTCTTTTACTGGCATAAAAATCAAGAGACAGATCCTGAAATTTTGCATATAATTTATTTTTTACATCTCTAACCGCGCTTTGGGCTATCCTATTCATAAGCAACCCTTGAAAAAAAACAGTTATGCCTTTTAAAGTAAAAAGGCATATTGCGAATATCGGCAGCCCCAGAAGCAGCGTTTTTGGCGGGATAGAATTAAGTTTCTCTACTATGTCCGATAAAAAATTAGGGAGATGTAGCTGGGGAGGTATTACAATTTGTTTGCCATTCATTATCCTGTCTACCAAAGGAACGATCATTCCCAAGGTAATACCGTTAAATATGCTGGAAATACCTAGGAAAACAAAGGCAAGGCCGAATAGCCCCTTGTAAGGTTTGGCTAATTTTAATAACCTAAAGTACTCTCTTAAATATTCTTTCATGGTAAATAATTACCGTAGTTAACCTATTTGAAATTGGGTGATTTTACCACATCAATTGACTTTTCTCAAGGCATTTGATATTATACACAGATTAGCACAGATTTAGTGTATCGTCATACGTCTATCGGTTGCGCGACTCGTTTCGTCATTCGTCAAACGTTTTACGTAAAACGCAACCGAAACGAGCATCGTAACCGCAACCGTTTGACAAATATTTTTATCTGTGATTATCTGCAATTTCTATCTGTGATCATCTGTGGAAAAATATGAAAGTAGGCATAGTCGGCATAGGGAAACTGGGAAGCATACATCTACGTATTTATAGCGAGATAAAAAACGTAGATAAGATATACATAGTTGATACCGACCAGGCTAGGCTTGCGAACCACACAAATATACCCTCCTATAACGATTATCATGACTTATTAGGTAAAGTAAACTTTGTAAGCATAGCCGCCCCTACTAAAAATCATTTCAAAATTGCTGAGTTTTTCCTAAAAAATAAGGTCCCCGTATTCGTAGAAAAACCAATCACGCAAAAAGTGCAAGAAGCTCAAAAGCTCATAGCGCTTGCCAAAAAGAACAAAACTATTCTTTTTGTGGGACACGTTGAACGCTATAACAATGCATATCTTGCTATAAAAAAAATAGTAAAAAAACCGCTTTTTATAGAATGCCATCGCTTAAGCCCCTATCCTAACCGCTCTCTAGATGTAAGCGTAGTGCTTGATTTAATGATTCACGATTTGGATATTGTCCTTGATCTTGTAAGGAATAAAATAAAAAGGGTTGAAGCAAAGGGGGTAAAAGTCTTATCTCGCTCCGCGGATATCGCAAACGTGCGTATCACATTTGAAAATGGATGCGTCGCGAATATAACAGCATCCCGCATATCCGCAAAACGCGAAAGGAAAATCAGGATATTTTTGCCTCATTGCTATATTTCCATGGACTATGCCGAACAACAGGCTGAAATCTATCAAAAAACCGGGCAGCAAATAACGAAGCAACTTCTCGATATAAACAAAGAAGAACCGCTAAAAAAAGAAATCATTGATTTCGTAAATATGGTTAAAAATAATGATTCCGCGATCGAGCACGCCACCAGAGCTAAAGATGCCCTAGGCCTTGCTTTGCATATCGAAAAAATCATGCTCCGCAATAAAGTTTAATCATGAAAAAAATAATAGTTATAGCCGGCGATAAATCCGGAGATCTTTACGGCGGGCTCCTCTGCAAAAAGCTCAAAGAACAATACCTCAATGCAGAATTGTACTCTTTCGGGGGACCTAATTTAGCAAAACATTCCATTCAGATAGTTGATTTATTGTCACACTCTGTTTCAGGTATCATTGAAGTGTTATTTTCACTAAAAGATATAGCTGAGGTCTTCAATAGAGCGCTCCGAGAAATAACTCACACAAACCCTGACCTTATAATACTCATAGATTTCCCTGATTTTAACTTACGTTTAGCTAAAATACTGAACAACAAATACCATATCTTTTATTACATCAGCCCTCAGGTATGGGCGTGGCGCAAAAACCGCATCGAAAACATTAAAAGATACGTCAACAGAATGATTGTGATCTTTAAATTTGAGGAAGAATTTTATAAAAAAGAAAAAATGGAAGTGGCATATTTTGGACATCCCCTGCTTGAGATAATCGAAAAGAAAGATATTGAAACAAAAAAAATAATTTCCTTTATGCCCGGTTCACGCAGAAACGAAATCAAGGCACATCTACCGATTATGCTGAAAGCAAAAGAAATTATCGCCAAAAGTCTGCCGGATTACACCTTCCGCATAATACGCCCGGACAATATCCCGATTGACTTCTACCAAAGTATGTCGGCCGGGCTTGAAATTGTTGATCACACCTACGAAGCAATACAAGAATCTTCTTTTATTATTACCTCGTCCGGAACTGCTACCGTTGAAATCTCTATCCTTGAAGTGCCATTCTTAGTCATATATAAATTAAACTTATTAAGCTGGCATTTACTGAGAACGCTTGTAAAGACAAGGTTTATAGCAATGACGAATATACTTGCGTCAGAAAAGATAGTTGAAGAGTTATTGCAGGATAAGGCTAATCCTCAAAATATAGCAGAAGTCGCTTTACGTTATTTACAGAATGATGTTGAATATCTTGCGCTCAAAAATGAACTAAAGAAGATTAAAGAAATACTTTCTCCTTACGGAGCTCTCGACAAGCTCACCCAATCTATCGGAAAATACTTGAGGCTCACCTCCCTTGAGGATACCTTGCCTAAAGACGACCAAGAAGAATAAGTATCCCTGCCATAAAAAATACGCTGGCGCTGACATACCGCATTATCTTTGGATCAATCACTCTCGAGATTAAATCCCCAAGCAAAAGAGCCAAAAGCGTTGCGATCAAAAAAGCAAGCATAGCCCCCAAGAATATCGGAAGTTTGGATTTCTCCTTAGCCGCAAGAGAAAAAACCGCCAACTCTGTTTTATCAAACAATTCAGCAAGAAATATAGTAGTAAAGGCTGTCATTAATATTTTAAAATCCATCTTAACCCCCTTAATAGAATTGAAACACAGTTGAAATACAGTAGAAATACATTGCCCGCCACCAAGAAAAATCATTCAGGCGGGTCCGCCGTTGGCGGAAAATACAATTGTGTTTCCATTGTATTTCGCGAGCTCAGGCCTTCGACGCGCTTTGCTTGCACAAGCCTGAGCGAGCGTGTATCAACTGTATTTCTATCCCCTATTTATTATCTCTACTTTTCTTAATAAAATTATAAATCGTAAGTATTGCTGCCGGGGTAATACCGCTTATCCGCAGCGCGTCTCCTAAATTTTTTGGTTTAAATTTATTCATTTTCTCAATTACCTCTTTTGACAAAGAAGAAATTTTACAAAAATCTATTTTGGGTATTTTTATTTTATCCAGGTTTTTTAATTCGTTAAGCCAAATTTTTTCGCGCTTGAGGAAACCCTCATATTTTATGATAATTTCTGTTTCCCATTTAACAGCCTTATCGTCCGCACTTTCATCAAGGTATTTTTCTATTTTTTGATAATCTAAATTCGGCCTTTTAATAATCTCAAATACGGATAATGTTTTACCGTCAAAAGACACTTTTGTGTTTTTTAATTTTTTTATCTCTTCTTCTATTTTATATTTTCTATCAACAACCTTCTGGTAGTCACAATCGGCAATCAATCCCAGTTTATTGCCAAATTCTGAAAGTCTTATGTCGGCATTACTTTCACGTAACGATAGCCTGAACTCAGAACGTGAAGTAAACATTCTGTAAGGCTCATCTGTGCCTTTAGCGGTTAAATCATCGATTAAAACTCCGATAAAAGCGTCTTCTCTTCTCAAGATAAAAGGCTTTTTTCTTTTAATTTTCAGCGCGGCATTTACTCCGGCAATAAACCCCTGAGCTGCTGCCTCTTCGTAACCGGTTGTGCCGTTAACCTGGCCGGCGAAATAAAGCCCTTGGATTTTTTTTGTTTCAAGGGTTGGCTCAAGCTCTCTTGCGTCGATTAAGCCATGTTCAATGCCGTAACCTGGACGCAAAACTTTTGCTTTTTCCAAACCTTCTATGGTGTGTATAAATTCGAGCTGTACATCAAAAGGTAAAGATGTCGAAATGCCATTAGGATAAACCTCTATAGTATCTCTACCTTCAGGCTCAATAAATACCTGGTGCCTTTGGTGATCTTTAAATCTAACTACCTTGTCCTCTAAAGAAGGGCAATATCTTACGCCTCTTGCTTTAATCTTTCCCGTATACAGCGGCGAATGTTTTAGGTTTTTTAAAATTATTTTATGGGTCTTTGCGTTAGTGTAAGTAATATAGCAACTTAATTGATCCGTTGGCAATTCTTTATTCAAAAAGGAAAATGGCCTTGCATCATAATCCGGCGGCTGCTCTAATATTTTTGAGAAATCAATGGTACGCTTATCGAGACGCGCGCAAGTTCCGGTTTTAAAATGCTTGGTTATAATCTTAAGCTTTCTTATGCTTTCAAATAAATCATCGCTTGATTCCTCTGATAATCTGCCTCCGGGAAAACATTGCATCCCGATATGGATAAGACTTTTTAAAAAAGTACCGGCGCAGACAACTACAGCTTTGGAATGAAAAATTTCTCCAAAATTTGTTTCTATGCCGGTTATTTTCTTTTTATTGACCAGAAGTTTTTTTACTTTAGCCTGTAAGATATCCAGGTTTTTTTCTTTCTCAAGAAATTGCCTTGCCATATGAGGATAAGAAAACATATCTACCTGCGCTCTTGTTGACCATACGGCCTTGCCTTTACTTTTATTGAGGATTCTATAGCTTATCGCGGAGCTATCGGCAATTCTTCCAATAAGCCCGCCAAGAGCGTCTGTCTCCCTTACAAGATGCCCCTTAGAAACACCTCCGACAGCCGGATTGCATGAAAGTTTGCCGATACTATCGAGGGAAAGCGTGAGAAGCAAAACCTTGGCGCCAAGTTTAGCCGAAGCATAAGCCGCCTCAATACCGGCATGTCCTGCACCGATAACTATACAATCATATCTCTGCATGTTTCAAATTTTACCACAAATAGGGAAGTTCGTTGAAGAAAAAGAGGCGTTTATTTCTTGGTTTGTTTTACTACTGATTCTATTGCTTTTTTTATCGCCTCACGGTCTCCCAGATATCGATCTGCGATTGGCTTACGTTCTGCGGGCTTAAGGGTTGCCGGATCAAGCTCATAAACCAGAGGGATCCCCGTGGGGATATTAAGGTTAACTATATCCTCATCAGATACGTCATCTAGATATTTGACCAATGCGCGCAAACTATTTCCGTGTGCGGCAATAATTACGCGCTTGCCATCTTTTATTGATGGCACAATGGTTTCGTGCCAATAAGGAAGGAACCTTGTAACCGTATCTTTTAGGCACTCGGTAAGAGGGATTTCGTTTTCTTTCAAATCTTTATAACGCGGGTCTCCTGCTGCGGAACGCTTGTCATTACTTTCTAAAGCCGGCGGACGCGTATCATAACTCCTTCTCCAGATAAGTACCTGTTTGTCACCGAATTTTTCAACAGTTTCCATTTTATTTAAACCCTGAAGCGCGCCATAGTGCCTTTCATTTAAGCGCCAAGAATTTTTAACCGGGATCCACATCAAATCCATATCTTCCAAAACCGTCCAAAGAGTTTTTATCGCTCTTTTAAGAACAGATGTGTATGCAATATCAAAAACAAAACCTTCTTTTTTGAGCCACTCGGCCGCAAGATGCGCCTCTTTATCCCCCTTTTCAGACAGCCCAACGTCAGTCCAGCCGGTAAATCTATTTTCCAGATTCCAGATACTCTCTCCATGTCTTAATAAAACTACTTTAATCATATTTATTCCTTTTTTTACACAGATGGTCACAGATGGCAAATCACAGATAGTCACAGATAATTTAATCTGTGCTCATCTGTGATTTTTTATCTGCGATTATCTGTGCTTCAACACTTAGAATACCCGCAAGCATCGCAAAGCAGGCATCCTTCCTGGTGCCTAAGTGCAGAACCGCACTCAGGGCAAACCCCAACAATATTTCCGAAACTATTTTGTTTCTTTGCAACCGCAACCTGTTCCTTCTCTAAAACAGGAACTTCAACTTTAACGATCTCTTTCTGGTCAAGCGAACGTTTTTCTAAAACGCGCGCTATAGCATCAGCACAGGAAAAAATCTTCTTTCCGTTTGCCCAGCTTGGAGACGGGCATCTTATACCTTTTAATTGTTCCGTAATAACTTTTATATCTACGCCGCCGCGAAGTGCGAGAGATACCAGCCTGCCCACAGCTTCAAGCTGACTGGCTGCGCAGCCTCCGGCT
>JBAZGZ010000043.1:0-10007 GCA_041652615.1 Candidatus Omnitrophota bacterium
CTTCCTTGTCAGCGAGAGGAAAGTAAAGATTATATTTTTGCGGATTTTTTAATGTAAATGTTCCATTAGCGTCTTTGAAGTTATAAATCATTTAAGTTTCTCCTTGAGTCTGCCTATGATTTCAACCGGCGTAGATGCTCCGCCGATTATACCGATAGATTTAAATTTACTGAAACTTCGCTTGTCTATGTTTCCGGAAGCAAGCCAGAAGGTATTTTTATTTTTTCCGCAAGCCACTTCATAAAGTCTTTTGGTATTAGCGCTTTTCTTTGAGCCGACAATCAGAACCGCGTTGCATTTTTGTGCTAATTTTTCTATTTCTTTTTGCCGCAGCCGCGTTGGCTGGCATATGGTATTTATAAACTTTATCTCTTGCGCGTATTTCGATAGCTCATAGAGGACTAAAGAGACATTTTCCTGGTTTTGTGTTGATTGACAAACCACCCCTATTTTTTTATTGAGCAGGTTTTTTATTTTTTTTACTTCAAAGCTATTCTCAACGATTATCCCTTTTGAGATGTTTCCTAATATACCTTTTGTCTCTTCGTGATTCTTGTCTCCAATTATAACAACCTGATAGTTGTTCTTTTCCATCCCCGCGGCTTTTTTGTGGATATCTTTTACCATCGGGCAGGTCGCGTCTATTATCCTAAGGCCTTTGTTCTTTAGTTCTTCATGGGTTGCTTTTGCCTCGCCATGCGCTTTTATAATAATGGTTGAAGAGGAAGGTAGGTTATTCAGGTGTAATACTTTTTTTATGCCCATGCTTTCTATATCTTTACAGACGTTTTCATTGTGGACAAGATCGCCTTTTATACAGACATTATTGTATTTGGTCGCGCAGGCTTTAGCAATTTTGATCGCCCTTTTTACCCCGAAACAGAAACCGGATTGTTTCGCCAGATGTAATTTCACCCCGCCCTTCCTTTCTAAAACACTTTTTTAGTAAATTTTTGTCTTGCCCCAACCTTTCCTTACCTTTATGAGTAAACATACTCTGCTTTGGAAGGGGGGTTCATCCAGCCATTGTACACAAAGGCTGGATTCATAACACTATATTCTACAATAAATTACCCATTTTTCATTAGATATTTTAATGAGGCCAACATTTTTCCAAACCAAAGGTTAAGAAAAAATGCTGTGCTCATTAATTTTTGCATATTGTCGTTTTATATTTTGAGGGTATAATACTACCTCAGAATACAATGAAAAAGATAATTTATATATTTTTATTATTATTTTTACCTCTTAGTGCGTATTCGCAAGAGCCGCCCCAGGTGCTTACGGCAAACGAAAATGCTCCAGCTGTTACTTCCGCAACAGAAAACATTTCTAAAATCCCAAAAGACGCGCATAAGCCCGACGTAATTATGTTTTATTCTCCGCATTGCAAATTATGTCTTGAATTAAAAAAGGAATTCTTGCCCGCCATTAAAGAAAAATATATCGGCAAGGTTAATTGGCAGGAGCTTAATGTTCAGGAAAACAAAGAAAATTTAGTTAAGCTTATGAGCATAAGCATGCGCCTGAAGAATCAAGAAGCGCTTGTGCCGTCTATTTTAGTAGGAGATACTTTGCTTGTGGGCAAAATAGAAATAAATGATAAATTGGTCGGCGCAATTGATCTTGCTATAAGTGCCAAAAAGACATTTTTAGGTTTTATCAATATCGATCTCCTGCAAATGTTTAAAAAGATCTCCGTATTTACGGTAATAACCAGCGGATTAATTGACGGGATAAACCCCTGCGCTTTCGCGGTAATCGTATTTTTCATATCATTTCTTGCGGTATACGGATACAGGAAGCGTGAAATAATTTATGTCGGAACTTTCTATTGTTTGGCGGTTTTTATTACATATTTACTTATCGGGCTCGGCTTCTTTAATTTTCTTTATTCTTTATCGGGTTTTTATACCATTATAAAAGTATTTTATTATTTTATCTCGGGATTTTGTTTTTTACTTTCCGGGTTAGCCCTTTATGATTATTTCAGATTTAAAAAAACAAAAGAAACCGAAGGGCTTATCCTTCAGCTACCGGGATTTTTAAAAAAACGCATCAATGAAATAATTGGCTCGCGTTTGCGTTATAAAAGAGAAGAGGGGGTCGTCAGCCTCTGTCTTAGCGCGTTTGTGGTTGGGTTTCTTGTTTCTTTGCTTGAGGCTGTCTGCACCGGGCAAGTATATTTGCCTACAATAGTGCTTATCCTAAAAAGCACAAACTTACGCTTGAAAGCTTTCACCTACCTTATCGTCTACAATATTATGTTTATCCTGCCGCTTATATGTGTTTTTGTGCTTTCCCTTATTGGGTTTAGCTCACAAAAATTTAATGACTTTCTAAAGAAACATTTAGGCCGCATAAAATTACTGATGTTTTTTCTTTTCCTGCTTCTTGGTTTTGTTTTGTTATGGTTAAGTTAACCCGAAAAATGCCTTTACGAAATAAAATATTCCGTAATTATGAACAATACAGTTAACCGTATCCTGACCTATATGTACAAAATCATACAAAGCATTTTTCGCCTACGGCAGCCCTAATTTTATAAATGAGACAATTTATTATTGCCGAGAGAATGGGTGACTTAGTAGATAATATCTTGAGTCAATCACTTTCGGCAAAATTAGGGCTGGGTTAACCCAGCCCTTTATTTCTACAAACGAAAAGGATTCTTATGAAAAATAAAGGGCTGCCCTTTGGGTTAAAATTTTTACTCCCCATTTTCCTTATTGCCCATAATCTTGTTTTTGCTCAAGAGCAAGGCAAGGCCTTGGAATATGATCTGGGACAGGTTCTATCATCACAATTAATACAAAAGAAATACGAAATAAAAGAAAGAATAAAAAGCGCCGTTAGTCTCTGTGAATGTGTTAAAGTGAAAGTAATACTTTTTGATGAAGGTTCTATCCTGGAAATTGAATTTAACCCTGCCGGATACAATGGATCCACTGTTGAAGAAATAAAACTTTTAGACGAAAAAGACAACCTGATCACTTTAAAAATTAAAGCCTACGTAAAATAGTTAATATCCCGGTTACGGTAACGGTTTAAAAAACCGTAAAACGTAACCGTAAAACGATACGGGGTGCGAAGCCTCCTCGAAGAGGACTTCGTTACCCAAACCGTTACCGTTAGCGGTTGTTGTTATAACTTTGAGAGGCAATTTTCATATGAATCTTCCTTATCTAATCTTTTCGGATAAACACGGCAAGATCTACAAGCATCCATATTTGCGTATGGCAGGCTCGAGCCTTAATCTATTCAGCCAGGCAGATACCCGGCAAATAATAAAACTCCCTCTAGGCAGCAGCTTGTTTTACCTTCCCTATCGCGCGCCCGTAGGTTTTAACCAGAAAACCGGCCAATTTGAGCCTCTTTTTGAATTTGAAAAAAAAGAAGTATTTGCTTTGGGGGCGTTTCTTCCTCCGGCGTATTTAAGGCTCCATAACCCGGCGAGTATAACAATTAAGGATCAAAGATTACCGTTATGGGCGTATACCGCCTGTGGTATGCACGGAAAAGACATTTTTGTTTCGGCAAAAAGAATAGATAGGCGCAAACGCCAAAGCCCCGGATTTTATAAAAATAAAACTATTAAAACCGCGGTAAATAAAATTTCTAAAGAATATCCGGACAACAGGCTCTATAAGCATCTGGCCAATTGTGCGCTTAATTATAATTGCCTGGCGGCAAAGAATCTTTTTTTAAAAAGATGGGAAGCTCCGCTGCCAACTTCTCAAGTTTGTAACGCGCGCTGTATTGGCTGTCTTTCTTATCAGGATTCTGATTGCGTAGCATCGCATCACAGGATAAATTTTCTGCCCAAGATAAATGAGATATGCGAGGTTATGATCAACCATTTGAATGTCGCAAGAGAGGCTATCGTAAGTTTCGGCCAGGGCTGCGAGGGAGAACCTTTACTCAGGGCCGAGACAATAACGGAGGCAATCGCCAAGGTTAGAGGCGAAACCAGCCGTGGAACAATAAATATGAATACCAACGCGAGTCTACCGCGAAAAATAGAGTTACTTTGCAAGGCGGGCATTGATTCATTTCGCGTAAGCTTAAACAGCCCGATAGAAAAATTTTATAATCTTTATTTTAGGCCGCGCAATTATAAATTCAGCGATGTTTTAAAATCAATAGAGACAGCTAAGAAATACAATAAGTTTGTTTCGATAAATTTATTTATTTTTCCCGGATTTTCCGATTCCGAAGGCCAGATTCCAGGGCTATGCAAATTCATAAAAACAACCGGCATTGATATGATACAGGTCCGCAACCTGAATATTGATCCTGACTATTATCGCAAAGTTCTTTCCGGTGAAAATTTTCTTCCCAAAGGAATCCCTTTCCTCATGGATACGCTAAAAAACAAATTTCCTTATTTGAAAATAGGCTATTTTAATCTGCCAAAGGAACATTTTAAAAGCTTTAAAAATATGGTAGTATAAAGGAGGAAGTAGTTTTCTGCGCCACACGTCTGCTTTTCGAGCAGGCAGGGTTGAAAAAATGATGTGCTTACTGTCCCGCCTCGCAGGGGATGTCAAAAAATTCTCTGCGATAATTTTTTGACGCTCGGCGGGGTTAATTCGCACTGTGATTTTTCCGTCGCCACTAGCGGCTTGGAAAAATCACGTGCTCATTAAGGGGGTAAATATGAAGATAGAAGTGGAACTGAATATCCCTCTGGAATACAAAGACGAACCTTTTTTCCATTACATCATAAAGAACTTCAACGTTGTATTGCGTATTGTCGAAGCATCTTTTTCAACAAGCATGGGCTGGGCAATAGTGAGTTTTGAAGGCACGGAAAAAGAAATCAACAGGTTGCTTGCGTTTTTTAAGGAGAAGAACATCGAGGTTACAAGTAAGTAATAGAAGCGGATTACCGCGGATCCAAACGCGGATAAACGCAAGCAAGCTCGCGTGCGTAAATCCGCGTAAATATCCGCGGTAATCCGCATCTATATTTATTAAGGAGGTTAACATGCTAGACTTTAGCAAATTAGGGGATATGGCAAAACTTGCCAGTGAGGCAAAGCACATACAGGAAAAACAGGAATGTTATCAGCGTGAACAGATAGAATTGCTTAAGAAAATATCAAAACAGCTGGAAGAGCTTATAGCTATTACAAAAAACAATAAATAACCCTTCGTTACTTAAACCAAAACAAGCAAAAATGAAGGCAATCGCTTTATATTCAGGCGGCTTAGACAGTACGCTTTGCATAAAGATAATTACAAATCAGGGCATCGCCGTTACGGCACTGCATTTTATTAATCCGCTTTCCCGCTACGATAAAAATAAAGAAGAGGCTTTGAGCAAAAAAGTAAAAGAACTTGGCGCTGATTTTAAAAGTATTTATCTCGGCGAAAACTTCATCGAGATTTTAAAAAATCCGAAATTCGGCTACGGTAAAAATTTAAATCCCTGTATAGATTGTAAAATTCTGATGCTTGCAATCGCAAAAAAACTTATGCCGGAGCTCGGAGCGTCTTTTGTGATAACCGGAGAAGTTATCGCGCAAAGGCCAAAATCTCAGCATCGGGAAACCCTTGAATTGATTGAAAAACGCTCCGGCCTAGAAGGCCTTATCCTGCGGCCTTTGTCAGCTAAACTGCTTAAAGAGACTATCCCTGAGTCCAAGGGATGGGTTAAAAGAGAAGCTTTGTTTGATTTCAACGGCCGCTCAAGGACCCCTCAAATAGAATTAGCTAAAATGCTTGGCATAGAAGATTATCAATGGCCCGCAGGCGGATGTTTGTTGACGGTGCCTTCTTTTTGCAGCAGAGTAGAGGACTTCCTTAAATCTGGAGAAACAACTCCGGAAAATTTAGAGTTATTGAAATGGGGGAAGCATTTTCGTTTGAGTAAAGACTTTAAGCTAATCGTCGGCAGGAACGAAGAAGAAAACAAAATACTTTCCAGTTTTTTAAAAGAAAAGGATATTTCTTTTGAACCTAAAGATGTGCCAGGCCCATTTGGTTTGGGAAGAGGGGTTGTTAGCGAAAATATAAAAAATATCGCAAACAGAATAATCGCGCGATATGCTGACAACTCAGGCGCGACAATAGCAATATCCATAAAGGACAGTCATAATAATGAAGAGGTAGTCCGTGTTAGCGGTTTGGAGGATAAATCTGTCAAAGAGTTACTAATTTAAGGCCAAAGCTTATAATAAAACCACTCTGGGCTTGTCAACGGAATTTATCTCATACCCCATTTATTCCAATAATAATTAAGATGTTCTTACCTTCTAATTACAACAAAAAATATATCGCTTGTTTTTTCTCCCTGTGTTTGTCCTGTTTTTCGTTTCCGGCCTTTCCCGGCACAGTAGAGCTCGAGCCGCTTACCGTCACCAAGAATTATCTTGAAAATTCAACCGAAAGCCTCGATATTTTCTCTGAAGACGGTATAAAATATCTTCCGGTATCTTCTCTCGAGGAAATTCCTGAATACTCGTCAAGCACGGATATCAGGAAACGTTCCAGTTTTGGCGTCCAGCAGGATGTTTCAATAAGAGGTTCAGTGTTTGAAGATGCTTATGTGAGCTTGGGGGGTGTTAAAATAAACGATCCCCAGACAGGGCATTACACTCTTGAAATTCCATTAACTTCCGCGGATTTGGAGGAAGTTGATATTTATAAGAATGCCCAGCAGATAAACTTTATACCAAAGAGGCCTAAGGACAAAGGGGTTCTTCTCAAGTCATCCTTTGGCCAATACGCTCTCTGGGAAAATTTAATGTCAGTGAATTTTGCTTTTGCCCAGACAAAAAACAGATTGTCTATCGAGCACAAGATATCCAAGGGCTCGCGCGCCGATACGGATTTTGAAATTTATAATTTTTCCTACCATTCTCTTTGGGAAAAAGACGATAAAGATCTGGAATTTTTATTCGGAGCCACAAAAAGAGATTTTGGCGCCGATAGTTTTTATTCTTCGCGTTTCAGGCAGGAAGAAGAACATATTAACCAAAGGTTTTTTCTTACACGTTTCGGTTTTAACGAAGAGAGCTTTAAGCTAAATAACACAGCTTATCTTAGGCGTCACAGGGATAAATTTATTCTGGACCGCACCAACCCGTCGCTCTCCACTAATTACAGCACAACTTATGTTTATGGGTTAAAAGAGGAATTGTCTTTTCCCAATGATATATTTACAAGTTTAAACGTCGAAGAAGAAAGCATAAACAGCACCAACATGAATAAGCACTCGAGGTTGAGAAAAGGCATACTTGTGGGAGTTTCCGAAAAACAATTCGGCTCATTCTTGTTTGATGCTTCAGGCGGTACAGATTATTATTACATATGGAATTACCTTGAAAATGCGCATATGGGCTTAGGCTATCTTTTTCGGGATGATTTTAAATTGAGATTTTCTTTCAACCGTCTTTGGCGCGCGCCTTCTTTTACGGAATTATATTATTCAGATGCTGCAAATCGAGGCAATCCCGGTCTCGGCATACAGCGTTCAAATAATTTCGATCTAGGATTTGATTTTTTTCCAAAAGGATTTTTTAGCTTATCATCAAGCGTCTTTTTGCGCGACCAATATAACACCATTGACTGGGTAAGGAATAATCCTCTGGATGTCTGGCAGGCAACTAATGTTGGCAATGTACAAGCTTACGGAATCGATTTGTCACCGCAGGTTAACTTCAAAGATTGCATACTTGAAAAAATTTCCCTTGGCTATACTTACCTTAATTTAGCCAAAAGAAATTCTTTTACCTTTTCCAAATATGTCTTTGATTATGATCGGCACAAGATAGTAACTAATTTTGGTTTTAATTATAAAGGGCTAACAGCAAATCTTATCAGCAATTTCGCAAATCCGGTTATTAGGGATAAATATGTGACATTTGACTTAAAGTTTGCGAAGCAGATAAAAGACTTTACAATTTCCCTGGAAGGTGTAAATATATTTAATCAAAGCTACGAAGAGTTAAAAGATATTGATGGTTCAAAAAGATGGTATAAACTTAGCGTAGCATACGAATTCTAGGAAAAAAGAGAAAAAGTAGTGTTAAGTAATGCTTAAAATAATAGTTTTTTTGTTAACCTGCACTTGACAATCAGAGGATTGTGTGCTATTCCTTGAATAAGGTATAGGTAATGAATATAGTAAGAGTAAATATAAAAAAGCTAAGAGAAGAAAAAAGGATCAGCTTACGCGCGTTAGCCAGGCAATTAAAGGTAAGCGCAAGTTTTCTATCGCAAGTCGAGGCAGGCAAAGCCTCCCCTTCGTTAGTCACCCTTAAAAATATGGCTGATGCGCTTAATACTACGGTAGGTAATTTAATCGGAGAATGCCAAAAAGTAACCAGCAACCCTGTAGTAACCGAAAGCGAAAGGATACATCTTAACCGCGCCTTTAAGGGGATTAATATTTATCTTCTTGCCACCCCTGATCCCAACAAACAAATGGAACCTTTGTTGCTTCGTTTGGACGAAGGCGCAGATTCGGGAGATTCACATTATACACATTTTGGGCAGGAGTTTGCTTCAGTGATTAAAGGTGCAATTGAGATAACTTTAAACAAAATTACATATTCTTTAAAAAAAGGCGATAGTATTTATTTTAATTCAAACATACCCCATGCTTTTAAAAACATCGGTAAAGAAAAAGCAGAGGTAATCTGGGTGGTAAACCCGCCGACGTTCTAAAAATTTTTTGTGTAAAGCGTTAAATGGTAGTTACTATTGTTAACTAGCATATAACAGCAAGAGAATAATTTTTCAGATTCCATTTGATTATTGTTTTATAACCTTGTCGAAAAAACTACATCTTTAGGTAGCAACTTAGTAGCATTACATCGGGATTGCCGGAGAGAATTAGCGCAAGCTAATTCTTATACTTCCGAAATGGAGGTATGGTTTAACAGTTGCAACATGAGAAATGCAATTTTTATAAATCTGTGAAAACCTCCGGCGTTTTTATCCTTGACATCCAGCCTCCAAGGTATACAATAATCCAATTTTTTCAAGGGACCGCAAAAACCTTAATTTTAAGGTTTTCCACATATAATTAACAAAAACAGATGTTAAATTTATTTAATACCAATATAGCCTTTTTGCTTGACCCATTATCATTATTTTTTGTGTTCACTATTCTTTTGATATCCCTGCCCTCAGCGATTTATTCCATCGGTTATTTAAAAGGACACTATTCTGTAAGGAAAAGGTTATACAATTGGGTACTTTTTGTCCTTTTTGTATTTTCCATGCTTTTGGTCGTAACCGTAAATAACGCGCTTATTTTCCTGATTTGCTGGGAACTGATGTCGCTCGTCTCTTATTTTCTTGTTATCTTCGATCATAAAAACGAGAAATCTGTCTTTGCCGGAATAATTTATCTGGTAATGACACATATCGGAACCGCCTTAATCACTGCAAGTTTTTTAATCATGTATAAATATGCAGGTTCTTTTGATTTTGTGACGATCAAAGCATCTATCCAGAATATACCGGTTTTTACAAAAAACCTGATTTTTATATTTTTACTGCTTGGGTTTGGCACTAAGGCAGGAATTGTTCCTTTGCATATCTGGCTGCCCTACGCGCATCCGCAGGCACCCAGTCATATCTCAAGTCTTATGTCCGGAGTGATGATTAAGACCGGAATTTACGGCATGATCAGGTTTATTATTTTTATTTTAGGAGTTGAGTCTTTATGGTGGGGGAGTTTGGTTTTAATTATTGCGGTAGCCTCATGCCTCGTCGGAGTTATTTATGCGCTTATGGAGCATGATATAAAAAAACTGCTTGCCTATCATAGCGTGGAGAATATTGGGATAATTCTTTTAGGTGTGGGAGCTTCAATGGTCTTTTTAAAATTAAATTTTCCGGTTTTAGCGGCATTTTCATTAGCTGTTGGTCTTTACCATTTAATTAACCATGCTATTTTTAAGGGGCTGTTGTTTCTGTGTGCAGGCAGTGTATATAAAGCAACCGGAACGCGCGATATGGAAAAATTGGGTGGTTTGATTAAAAAAATG